>NZ_CAWMDN010000021.1:0-16920 GCF_963866575.1 Aeromonas sp. L_1B5_3 | reverse complement strand
AGTGATGCCTGACAGAAACTATCAAACACCTTTAAAAAAATGGCTGGGGCACTAGGATTCGAACCTAGGTATGGCGAGATCAAAACCCGCTGCCTTACCGCTTGGCGATGCCCCAACTAAGGATGGTGGCTATGACGGGATTCGAACCTGTGACCCCCGCATTATGAGTGCGATGCTCTAACCAACTGAGCTACATAGCCAACCTTGCTTCCGGTGAGTCGTTACCTCGTCACCGTGCGGGCCGAATTATGCGTATCTGGCTCTGGGGCGTCAACCATTTTTTTGCCAGAAAAACTCAATTTGAGTGCGTTTGGCCAGTTATTGGTCTCTGTTGCGCAAAAGCCCAACAATCTGCATTTTTTTACGTCATCTCCTGCTTTGGTGTAACGGCAAAAGATAAAAAGGGAGGCTTGTGAGGGTTGCCTTGTCATATGGGAGAGAGGAGAGGAAAGGGGGCTGCCACTGTGAGAGAAGAGTGTTTGGCTCCTTTCTATGTCGTCCAGTTGCTACTTTTTAAATCAATATCTTATTCGATGGTCACTCACGGCAGGGTTGTCTTGTGGGGATTTGCTGCTACAAATGGGTCAACAGGGAGATTTTTGGCATGCCACTAGCTTATCAAAGGCGCTTTTTGCGGTTTTGAGTGCTGCCTGCGTCGCCGCATTCCCCGATAGCAATATGGGGTGTTGTCATTTGAGTTCTGTATAAGTGGCTTCTGGCCGACAAGCCGGGAGTGAACGTCATTTTTGCGAGCAGTCTCACCCCTCTTTCCCCTGACGCAACCCGGTCAAGTCGGTAAGCTTGGCAGAGTCACCAAAGGCAAGGACGCCCGATGAACTTCACTTTTCGCCAGATCCGCTATTTCGTGGCCGTTGCCGACAGTCTGTCGGTCAGCCGCGCAGCCCAGGAGCTGCACATCTCCCAGTCCGCCGTCACCGGCGCCATTCGCGAGCTGGAGGAGGGGGTGGGCGCCACCCTGTTCGAGCGTGGCCCGCGCGGGGTGACGCTCACCCCTCAGGGTCACCAGTTTCTGCTCCATGCCCGGCGCATCCTCGGCGCCATGAGCGATGCGGCCCACTCTCTCAAAGGAACCGCACGGGAAGAGGAGGGAAGCCTCACCATAGGTGTCACCAGTCTGGTGGCGGGTTACTACCTCTCCGATGCCCTCGGCCGCTTTCGCCGCCTCTTTCCGGCTGTGCATATCGAAGTGAAAGAGGATGAGCAGGCGTTTCTCGAGCACCAGCTGGTCAATGGCGAGATCGATGTGGGGCTCTTGATGACCAACCGCACCATCCGCCACGAGGCGTTCGATACCGAGCTGCTGACCCGCTCACCGCTGCGGTTATGGCTGCCGGTCAATCACCCTCTCTGCGCCCAGCCCTCCATCTCGTTGACCGAGCTGGCCAACGAGCCGCTCATCGCCCTCACTGCCGACCAGATGGAACAGGTGATTCAGGCTGGCCTGCGTCGTTATGGCCTGCGGCCTCGTATCGTACTGCGCACCGGTTCGGTGGAGGCGGTGCGCAGTCTGGTGACCAGCCACCTTGGTCTGGCCCTGCTGCCGGATTTTGCCTATCGCCCCTGGTCGCTGGAGCAGGAGCGGGTGGAGGCGCGGGAGATCAAGGAGCCGATCCCCGCCATCGATATCGGACTGGTGTGGCGACGTGGCTCGCGTCTGCCGTGGGCGGCGCGCGAGTTTATTGAAATAGCCAAGGAGCAGGGACGGCTGCGCGCCCGGCTCGGGCCGGCCAGATAGGGTTCATACGACGTCGGTATCACTTTTACTGATAGCTTGGCCCCTGAAAATTGAAATTCTCATTGCTCTCTCCTTCCCCTACGCTCACTCAAGCGTTAACAGGATGTTAATTCACTACTGGAGAAGGAGATCACCATGAGACTGACTGCACTCTGTCTCGGATTGCTGGCGTCGTCCCTGCCGCTGCACGCAGCGCAGAAAGGGGAGGGACAGGTCGACATCGTCGCCTGGGCCGGCTACGTGGAGCGGGGCGAAACCGACAAGAACTACGACTGGGTGACCGGTTTCGAGCAGGCTACCGGCTGCAAGGTGACGGTCAAGACCGCCGCTACATCGGACGAGATGGTCGCCCTGATGAATGAAGGGGGCTTCGATCTGGTGACCGCCTCGGGAGATGCCAGTCTGCGTCTCATCGCCGGTGGCAAAGTGCAACCCCTCGATCTGTCGCGCATCCCCAGCTGGAGCAAGGTGGATCCCCGTCTGCAAAATGCCCCCTGGCACACGGTAAACGGCAAGCACTACGGCGTGCCCTACCAGTGGGGCTCCAACGTCCTGATGTACAACACCAAGGTCTTCCCCAAGGCCCCCGACTCCTGGTCCGTGGTATTCGAAGCTCAAACCCTGCCCGATGGCAAGCCCAACAAGGGGCGCATTCAGGCCTTTGATGGCCCCATCTATATCGCCGATGCCGCTCTCTATCTGATGACGCACAAGCCGGAGCTGGGGATCAAGGATCCCTATGAGCTGAACGAGGATCAGTACAAGGCTGCGCTGGAGCTGCTGCGCCAGCAGCGGCAGCTGGTCGGTCGCTACTGGCACGATGCCTTCGTGCAGATCGACGACTTCAAGAATGAAGGGGTGGTGGCGTCGAGTTCCTGGCCGTTCCAGGCCAATACGCTGGCCGCGGACAAGCAGCCGGTCGCCACCGTGGTGCCCAAAGAGGGGGTCACCGGCTGGGCCGATACCACCATGCTGCACGCCGAAGCCAAACACCCGGTTTGTGCCTATCAGTGGCTCGAACACTCCCTCGACAACAAGCTGCAGGGGGATCTCGCCTCCTGGTTTGGCTCCGTGCCTGTGGTTCCTGCGGCTTGTCAGGGTAATGCCCTGCTCGGCGCCGAAGGATGCAAGACCAACGGGGCTGACAACTTCGCCCGGGTGCACTTCTGGCGTACCCCGGTCAGCCAGTGCAAGAGCCAGGGTACCTGCGTCCCTTACTACCGCTGGGTCTCCGATTACATCGCCATTCTTGGCGGCCGCTGACACGTCCGGGCCGGCTTGCCGGCCCCTCACTCTGGAGTCAATTCATGCACGCAGTTCAGTTTGAACGGGTGAGCCGTCACTATGGCGCCGTCAAGGCGGTGGACGAGGTGTCGCTGGCCATCGCGCCGGGGGAGTTCTTCTCCCTGCTGGGGCCGAGCGGTTCCGGCAAGACCACCTGTCTGCGGATGCTGGCCGGGTTCGAGTACCCGACCGGTGGCACCATCCGCCTCTTTGGCGAGGAGTGCTCGACGCGTCCACCCTACGAGCGCCCTCTCAATACCGTTTTTCAGGATTACGCCCTATTTCCCAACATGAATGTGCGGGACAACATCGCCTACGGGCTGATGATCAAGGGGATCGACAAGGCCACCCGCCACCGCCGCGCCGACGAGATGCTCGAACTGGTACGCCTGCCCGGGGTGGGGGATCGCCGGCCGGGTCAGCTCTCCGGTGGTCAGCGCCAGCGCATCGCCATCGCGCGGGCCCTCATCAATCAGCCGCGGGTGCTGCTGCTGGATGAACCGCTCGGCGCCCTCGATCTCAAGCTGCGTGAGCAGATGCAGCTCGAACTCAAAGCACTGCAGCGCCAGCTCGGCATCACCTTTATCTTCGTGACCCACGATCAGCAGGAGGCGCTCTCCATGAGCGATCGCATCTGCATCTTCAATCAGGGTCGCATCGAGCAGGTCGCCTCTCCCGAGACCATCTACGACACGCCAGCGACCCCCTTCGTGGCCCGCTTTGTTGGCAGCGTCAACTTGTTTGAAGGGGAGGCCGCCCGCCGCCTCACCGGCCAGAGTGGTCAGGTGATGGTGCGCCCGGAGCGGATCCGGCTCGCCACGGCCGGAGTGCCCGGCTGGTCCGGCGAGGTGCGCGAGGTGGAGTATCTCGGCCCCTATGTGCGCTACCGGGTGCGCATCGACAGTGACATCGAACTCATCGTCAACCACCCCAACGAGGGACAGGCACGCCTGCCGCTCGGGGAGCGGGTCTCGCTGAGCTGGGCGGCACCCGCCGTGCATGCTCTGGGAGCGACCCCATGAACAGTGCGAGTCTGACCATGCCAACCGTGCTTCCCCCTGCACCGCTGCGTCGGCGCCTCTCGAACCTGCTTTATGGCCGTTCCGGTCTGCTGCTGGGGATCCTGCTCGGGCCGCCGCTCATCTGGCTTGGCCTCATCTATGCCGGCTCCCTGCTGATGCTGCTCTCCAACTCCTTTTTCGGGCTCGACGAGTTCAGCGGCCAGATCCGCCACGAGTTCACCTGGCAGAACTTTATCGATCTGGCGCGCCCCGAAAACCGGGATGTGATCCTGCGTACCGTGGTCATGTCCTTGCTGGTGACGCTGGCCTGCGCCCTGATCGCCTTTCCGATTGCCTATTACATGGCGCGCTACACCAGAGGGCGGCAGCGGGCTTTTTTCTATATCGCCATCATGCTGCCGCTCTGGTCGAGCTATCTGGTGCGGGTCTACGCCTGGAAGCTGATCCTCGCCAAGGAGGGGGCGGTGAACTGGCTGGCGGGTCAGCTGGGGCTGGACGGGGTGTTGCAGGCACTGCTCAGCCTGCCGGAGATTGGCGGCCCTTCGCTGTCATTCTCACGGATCGGCACCTTTATCGTCTTCGTCTATGTCTGGCTCCCCTTCATGATCCTGCCTATTCAGGCGGCCGTGGAGCGGATCCCTCTCTCCCTCATCGAGGCGAGCGCCGATCTCGGGGCCACTCCGGGGCAGACCTTCCGTACCCTGCTGCTGCCGCTGGCGCTGCCGGGGGTAGTGGCCGGCTCCATCTTCACCTTTTCGCTGACCCTTGGCGACTACATCATCCCGGGCATTATCGGCAACTCCACCCTCTACATCGGTCAGGTGGTCTACATGCAGCAGGGGACGGCGGGCAACCTGCCTTTCGCCGCGGCTTTCTCGCTGGTGCCCATCCTTATCATCGCCGTCTATCTGATGGTGGCAAAACGTCTGGGGGCTTTCGATGCGCTTTGATCAACCGGGTCGTACCCTGCGGGTGGCCGCTTACGGCGGGCTTGCCTTCCTGCACTTTCCGATCCTCTTTATCTTTCTCTATGCCTTCACCACCGAGAGCAAGAGTTACCAGTTCCCGCCGCCGGGCTTTACCCTTCACTGGGTTGCGGTGACCTTTGAGCGGCCCGATGTCTGGCGCGCCATCCAGCTCTCGCTGGAGGTGGCGAGTCTTGCCACTCTGGTTGCCCTGCTGTTGGGGACGCTGGCAGCTGCCGCCATCGCTCGCAGCCGCTTCTTCGGTCAGGAGATGGTCTCGCTGATGCTGATCCTGCCTATCGCCCTGCCGGGGATAGTGACCGGTCTGGCGCTGCGTTCGGCCTACGGTGCGCTGGAGATCCCCTTCAGCTTCTGGACCATCGTCATCGGCCACGCCACCTTCTGCGTGGTGGTGGTCTACAACAATGCGTTGGCCCGTTTTCGCCGTACCAACCGCTCGCTCATCGAGGCATCGATGGATCTCGGGGCCGACGGTTTCCAGACCGTGCGTTACGTCATCCTGCCCAACATCGCCACTGCGCTGCTGGCGGGGGGCATGCTGGCCTTTGCCCTCAGCTTTGACGAGGTGATCGTCACCACCTTTACCGCCGGCCAGCAGACTACGCTGCCCATCTGGATGTATCAGGAGCTGATCCGGCCGCGAGATCGCCCGGTCACCAACGTGGTTGCCCTTATCATCGTCGCCGTCACCACGGTGCCGATCCTGCTCGCCTATTACTTGACCCGCGATGGCAACGACGCCGTGCGCTAATTACCAAGGAAGGTTATTCATGAATATTTCGACCCAGCAACTTATCGACGGCCAGTTTGTAACAGGGGAGGGCCCGAGCGAACCGGTACTCAATCCTGCAACCGGTGAGATGATTGTCCAGCTGCCGGAGGCCTCCTTCGAGCAGGTGAGCCGCGCCGTCAACGCCGCCCAACGCGCTTTTGGCACCTGGCGTCACACTACGCCGGCGACCCGCAGCAACCTGCTGCTGCGCCTTGCCGCCGCCATCGAGGAGCGGGCCGAGGCCTTCGCAGCCATCGAATCCCTCAACTGCGGCAAACCCTATGCGGCCGTGCTGGGTGACGAGTTGCCGGCGGTAGTCGACTGTTTCCGCTTCTTTGCCGGTGCCGCTCGCTGTCTGCACGGGCCGCTGGCGGGCGAGTACCTCGACGGCCACACCAGCATGATCCGCCGCGATCCCATCGGGGTGGTGGGCAGCATCGCCCCTTGGAACTATCCGCTGATGATGGCGGCCTGGAAGATTGCCCCCGTGCTGGCGGCCGGCAATACGGTGGTGCTCAAGCCATCGGAGCAGACCCCGCTGAGCGCCCTGCTGCTGGCGGAGATTGCCAGCGAGATCTTCCCGCGCGGGGTGATCAACATCATCTGCGGCCGTGGCGAGAGTGTGGGGGCGCCAATGGTGGAGCATCCGCTGGTGCGGATGGTGTCGCTCACCGGCGATATCGCCACCGGTCAGAAGATCCTGCAGAGCGCGGCGCGCACCATGAAGCGCACCCATCTCGAACTGGGTGGCAAAGCGCCGGTCATCATCTTTGACGATGCGGATCTCGATGCGGTGGTGGCTGGCATTCGCACCTTCGGTTTCTACAATGCCGGACAGGATTGCACCGCCGCCTGCCGCATCTATGTGCAGAACAAGTTGCACGACCGCTTCGTCGCCGCCCTGACCGATGCCGTCTCCTCCATCAAGGTGGGTACCCAGCATGAAGAGGGGGTCGAGATGGGGCCGCTTATCTCCGATCGCCAGCGCCATCGGGTGGCGAGCTTTGTCGAACGGGCCGTCACCAGCGGCCATATGGAGGTGACTACCGGCGGGCGGATGCGCCCCGGCAGCGGCTTCTTCTACGAGCCGACCCTGATCGTGGGAGCCCGACAGGAAGACGAGATCGTGCGCCGCGAAGTGTTCGGCCCTGTGGTGTCGGTGACCCGTTTCAGCGACGCCGAGCAGGTGGTGCAGTGGGCCAACGACTCCGACTATGGTCTCGCCTCCTCGGTCTGGACCCGCGATCTGGGGCTGGCCCACAAGGTGGCGGCGGGGCTTCAGTATGGCTGCACCTGGATCAACACCCACTTCATGCTGGCCACCGAGATGCCTCACGGCGGGATGAAGATGTCCGGTTACGGCAAGGACCTCTCCCTCTATGCGCTGGAGGATTACACGGTACCGCGCCACATCATGGTCAAGCTCTAGTAATCGGCTCTGAGCCACGGCCTGGTGAAAGTGGCAAGGCCGCGTTGCAATGCGCAAAAGAAAAAGCCCATCCGTTGCCGGATGGGCTTTTGTTTTCCCGGGCCGCAAACTGCGGCCAGCGCAGGATTAGACGTTGAACAGGAAGTTCATGATGTCGCCATCTTTGACGATGTAGTCCTTGCCTTCGGCGCGCATCTTGCCCGCTTCTTTGGCACCCTGCTCACCCTTGTAGGTGATGAAGTCTTCAAAGGCGATGGTCTGGGCACGGATAAAGCCCTTCTCGAAGTCGGTGTGGATCTTGCCAGCCGCTTGCGGGGCAGTAGCGCCGACCGGAATGGTCCATGCACGTACCTCTTTCACGCCGGCGGTGAAGTAGGTCTGCAGGTTCAGCAGCTGGTAGCCGGAGCGGATAACACGGTTCAGACCCGGCTCTTCGATGCCAAGGTCGGCCATGAACTCGGCGCGATCTTCGTCGTCCAGCTCGGCGATGTCAGCTTCGATGGCGCAACAGACGACCACGACAACCGCGTTCTCGGCGGCAGCAATCTCGCGCACCTTGTCCAGATAGGGGTTGTTCTCGAAACCATCTTCCGCCACGTTGGCGATGTACATGGTGGGCTTGAGGGTCAGGAAGTTGAGGTGGCTGACAGCGGCCAGCTCTTCCTTGTCCAGCTTCATGCCGCGGATCATCTGACCGTTTTCCAGCGCGACCTTGATCTTCTCCAGGGTTTCGACTTCCAGCTTGGCATCCTTGTCGCCGCCCTTGGCGCGCTTGGACTGGCGGTGAATGGCGCGCTCGCAGGCGTCCAGATCCGACAGGGCCAGCTCGGTGTTGATTACTTCGATGTCGTCGGCAGGGGAGACCTTGCCGGCAACGTGGATGATGTTTTCGTCGTCGAAGCAGCGCACAACGTGGCCGATCGCTTCGGTTTCACGGATGTTGGCCAGGAACTGGTTGCCCAGACCTTCACCCTTGGAGGCTCCGGCTACCAGACCGGCGATGTCGACGAATTCCATGGTGGTAGGCACAACGCGCTGCGGATTGATGATGGCCGCCAGCTGGTCGAGGCGCGGGTCCGGCATCGGTACTACACCTGTGTTCGGTTCGATGGTGCAGAACGGGAAGTTGGCGGCTTCGATACCGGCCTTGGTCAGCGCGTTGAACAGGGTGGATTTGCCTACATTGGGCAGGCCCACGATACCGCATTTAAAACCCATGGATTGTTACCTTACTTGATGGATGCTGTGAGGCTCGCCCGCAGGCGGCCCGTGTCATGCTTTATTCGGCCTTGAAGCTGTGCAGCCGGTTCATGGCCTTGGTCATATCTTGTTTGAACAGGATGTCGGTGGCACGCAGGGACTCGTCCAGTGCGGCATCGATCAGGTTCTGTTCACTGCTGGGCGCCTTGGTCAGGACGAAGCCGGCGACCAGCTCCTTGGCTCCGGGATGGCCGATCCCGAGGCGCAGCCGGAAGAAGTTATTGTTGTTGCCCATCTTGGCGATGATGTCCTTGAGGCCGTTATGGCCGCCGTGACCACCGCCCTGCTTGAACTTGGCGATGCCCGGGGGCAGATCCAGTTCATCATGGGCTACCAGAATCGCTTCCGGCTCAATCTGATAAAAACGCGCCAGAGCGGCGACCGCCTTGCCGGAGAGGTTCATGTAGGTGTTCGGGATGAGCAGTCGCACATCCTGCCCATCAACCAGAATGCGGGCAGTGTGGCCGAAGAACTTGGGCTCTTCGCGCAGGCTGACATTGTGCCAGCGGGCCAGTTGCTCCACATACCAGGCGCCCGCATTGTGGCGGGTTTTGGCATATTCCGGGCCGGGATTGCCCAGTCCGACGATCAGTTTGATTTGGCTTGTCACGCTTGATGTCTTCACTCGCAGCTGCCATGGGCACACTACCCAGGGCAATAGGACGCAATATTCTAGCCGCCGAGTGGCGATCACTCAACCAATGTGCATGTTATGGCGGGATTTGAGCGATTTTGGCGGCCAATGGATGACAAACGGGCCTCTTGCGAGAGGCCCGTTCTATGTCGATTTGCTGATGACCCGGTTATTTGGCGCGCAGCAGGGTGACCGTTTCCTCATCCAGCGCGGTCAGGGTGGGGCGGGCATCGCGCACATACTCCACGAAGGAGGCAGCATCGGTACCGCAATCGACCCCGGCGGCCTTGCAGTCGAGGGATTTGCTCGGAGCATAGACGGCGCCGAGCAGCTCGCCGTTTTGTGCAACTCTCAGCACCGGGAAGGCTGTCAGCTTGCCGTTGACGCTGGCGATGTCGACCCGCTCGCTCTTCTGACGCTGGGCATTGGCCAGTGCCTGCCAGCCGTCGTTGCCGTTGGCGCTGTAGGCGTTCATCACCACGCGATAGCGCTGGCTATCCACCAGATCCTGCCACTCGCCGCTCGCCGTCTTGTGCTGCAACTGGGTCAGGGTGCCCGCTTTGCCTGCGCTGGTCTCCTGGAAGGTGTAGCGCAGGTGGCCACCATAGGGGAACTTGCCAGCATGGGCGCTGGCGGGCAGGGTGGCGGTGATGGTTTCGGTCAGCAGGGCACGCACCTCGGCTCCGGTCAGGGTCAGCACCGCGAGCTGGTTCTTGAACGGCAGCAGAGTGAGGGAGCTATCCCCCTCGCGCCACTCGCCGGCCGGCAGCTCGGCGCGCACGCCACCCACCGCTACCAGTGCGAAGTCGACCGGACCGCCGGTCAGGGCCTGAACAGCCGGGGTATTGGCCCAGTAGAACTCCCCTTCGGCAACCAGCGGTGCCACGTCGGAGCCATGGCTGTCGCTGCCGTTGTCGCCGGGACGACGGGCATTTTGCAGCTGGGCGGGAATGGTGCCGATCACCGGGCCATAGGCCTTCTCCAGCGCCGGTTTGTAGTGGCTGTCGATGATGCCGCGCAGGCGGGGATCTTCATCCACGGTAACTAGGTTGGGCTGGTTGTCGACGAACTGACTCGCCTCCTTGCTGCGGTTTTCGTCGAGGGGCTGCTTGCGCGCCGCATCGGCGAAAAAGTCACGGCTGGCCAGCAGGCTGTTGTGGCCCTGACAGTCGGTCACATGACCCTGACCATCAAAGCTCACCTGAGCCAGACCAATGGCCTGGGCGTAGGAGCCAGCCTGCACCACGCAGGTCTTGCCGATGCCGTCCGGGTTGGTCACCAGCTTGGCGTATTCACCGGTGTTGCCCCAGCCGATATTGCGAAAATCGCCGAGCAGGCTGTGGGAGTGACCACCGACGATGGCATCAATGCCGTTTACCTTGGCGGCCAGCGCCAGATCCCGCTCGTTGCCGATGTGGGTGAGCGCCACGATCTGGTGGATCCCCTTGGCTTGCAGCATATCCACCGTGGCCTGGGCAGATTCAACCTCTTTGGCAAAGCGCAGCTTGCCGACGTTGGGCGCAATGTTGCCCATATCTTCCAGCACCAGACCGATGACAGCGACCAGCTGTTTGCCTTGCGGCAGGTTGTTGATGTCGGTGACCGGGCTCTTCTGGTTGCCGTCAAAGGCGTAGACAGTGAAAGGCTTGAGATTGGCAACCTTGCTGAGGGCGGGGTCGGCCTTGGTATCGAGGTTGGCGGCCAGCACCGGGAAGTTGACCCCCTTGATGAAGCGGGCCAGCTTCTGGTTGTCGAGATCGAATTCGTGGTTGCCAAGGGCCATGGCATCGAGGCCGAACTGGTTGAGCAGCTCGGCGTTGGCCATCCCCTCGTTGAGCTTGAAGTAGCCGCTGCCCTGCCAGGCATCGCCGCCGTGCAGCAGCAGCATGGCGTGGTTCTGGGCCAGCGCATCGGCCTGATAGGCCTTGGCCATGGTCAGCAGCCGCGGGTAGCCGCCAAAACGGGTGTAGAGGGTATCTGTCTCTCCCTCCTTGGCAAAGATATGCCCCTTCAGCTCGGCGTTGACCGGGTCAAACTGGGAGTGGGTATCGTTCATGTGAGCCAGCGTCAGCACGAAGGGCTGATTTTCTTTGGCAGGCTGACAGGCGAAGAGGGCGGAGGTCAGGGTCGCAAGCAGGAGGGGGCGCAAGCCATTCATGGGTAAATCCTTAACACCTGCCACAGGCAGGGTCGTACATATAGCCGGGGTCTAGAAAGACGAAAACCGCCTGATGGCGGTTTTCGTTATTGCTGAATCTATCAATGCTCAAACATGGCAGAGATGGACTCTTCGTTGCTGATGCGACGAATGGCTTCGGCCAGAACAGTCGAGAGGGTCAGCTGTTTGACTTTGCCAACTGCCTTCATCTCCGCGGTGAGCGGGATGGAGTCAGTGATGATCAGTTCGTCGATCACGGAGTTCTTGATGTTCTCGACGGCAGAACCGGAGAAGACCGGGTGGGTAGCGTAGGCGAATACACGCTTGGCACCGCGCTCTTTCAGGGCTTCTGCAGCTTTGCACAGAGTGCCGCCGGTATCGATCATGTCGTCAACGATGATGCAGTCGCGGCCGGCAACGTCACCAATCAGGTGCATGACCTGAGAGACGTTCGGGCGAGGACGACGCTTGTCGATGATGGCGATGTCGGTATCGTCCAGCAGCTTGGCGATGGCGCGGGCGCGCACTACGCCGCCGATGTCCGGCGATACGACGACAGGGGACTCGAGGTTCTTGGACTTCATGTCTTCGAGCAGCACCGGGCTACCGAATACGTTGTCTACCGGAACGTCGAAGAAGCCCTGGATTTGCTCGGCATGCAGGTCAACGGTCAGCACGCGATCCACACCCACGCTGGAGAGGAAGTCAGCGACAACCTTGGCGGTGATGGGCACACGGGCGGAGCGGACGCGACGGTCCTGACGGGCATAACCAAAATAGGGGATTACGGCAGTGATACGGCCAGCTGAAGCACGACGCAGTGCATCCACCATGACGATCAATTCCATCAAATTGTCGTTGGTCGGGGCACAGGTGGATTGAATGATGAAGATATCGCCACCACGTACATTCTCGTTGATCTGTACGCTGATCTCGCCGTCGCTAAAGCGACCTACGGCAGCATTGCCGAGTTTGATAAACAGGCGATCTGCGATCTTCTGGGCTAGTTCCGGCGTTGCGTTACCAGCAAACAGCTTCATGTCAGGCACGGTTTGAAACCTCGGGGTTGCATCCAGTATGTGGGGGAGTCTGAAATCAGACCCTTATCGTTTTGGGGCAAACGATTTAGCCAGACAACGAGCAAGGGATTAGCCGCATCGGGATGGCAGAAAGGGGGGTGAGCCCTGCGACGTGGGCGAGCACGACATCGCCCGCGTCACTGCCATCAGATCAAATTGGCTGGGGTACTAGGATTCGAACCTAGGGATGGCGAGATCAAAACCCGCTGCCTTACCGCTTGGCGATACCCCAATCATTTGAATTGTTGCAAAGTGGCGAGGAGTGGTGATATGTTCTCGCCCTTGGCGACAAACCCATCCAGCCCCTTCGGCACTCTGGCCAACACTTCCCGAGCAGTCACTTCGTCTTCAAACTGAGCAAAGACGCAGGCTCCTGTGCCCGTCATTCTTGACGGCGCGTATTCTAGCAACCAGCCGAGCGCATTGGCAACCTCGGGGTGGCGCTTTTTCACGAGTGCTTCGCAATCGTTTTTCCACTCCCCCTCCATCAGGTTGTGCAAAGCCATCTTCGGAGTGGCTCTGGGCAGGTCCGGATCCTGGAACACGACAGCGGTTGCCACATGGCAATCCGGCTTGAGCACCAGATACCATGACTCGGGCAATTCGACCGGTTGCAGCCGCTCGCCAACCCCTTCGGCAAAGGCCGCCCGGCCACGGACAAAGACCGGCACATCGGCGCCCAGCTGCACGCCAAGCGCTGCCAGTTCATCTTCGTCAAGACCAGCCTGCCAGAGGTGGTTAAGCGCAACCAGCGTGGTGGCCGCATCGGACGAACCGCCACCGATACCACCGCCCATGGGTAGTACCTTCTCCAGCCGGATATGGGCTCCCTGCGGGCTCGGCAGCTTTGCTTGCAGCAGGCGGGCAGCACGGATGATGAGGTTCTGTTCATCAGGTACGCCGGGAATGGCCGGGCTCAGAGTGAGGGTGTCGCTATCTGGAATCACCTCGAATTCGAGCCAGTCACCGTGGTTGAGGAAGATGAACAGGGTCTGCAGCTCGTGGTAGCCATCCGGACGACGGCCATTGACGTGCAGGAACAGGTTGAGTTTGGCCGGTGCCGGCCAGCGTGTGGAAGCCATTAGCGTGCAAGAGTCCATTGGTTGATCTGAAGCTTGAGGCGGCTGCCCTGACCGGTCATGGTCAGCTGGTGGGGCAGGCGGTAGCCATCCTGATCCCGATAGTCGCCATAGACGATCTGCCACTGGCCATCGCGGACGCGGGCCAGACTGCTGTCGGGGTTGAGCTCGAAGTCGGCCTCGCCCGGCAGCCCCTTGATCCACTCCGGCAGTCCGGCGACCGGAATGTTCCAGCCGGTGAGCTGATAGATAAGCCCTTCGGCATCCTGGCTCTGGTGACGCTTGCCCTCGCTGTCGATCAGGGTGATCTCGCCCTTGCTGCGGGAGAGTTCGAGAATGCTGGTGCCGATCAGGCTGGTGAGGTTGAGCCGATAATCATCGCCATCCTGCTGCCAGTTGAGGCGGGCGCTGCCCTTTTGCTGGGGGGTGATGATGGCCATCTTGCCGGAAAGCTCCCAATGGGTGAGCTGTTCGAGGCGGGTTCGCTCCTGATCCCAGTTCACCTGGGCCCGCTGGGGCTGGGTGGTGGCACAACCGCCAAGGATCAGCAGGCAGGCGAGGGTAAAAATACGTAGCAGCAAGAGAAGGCTCCAGAGAGAGGAATTTGCCACAGTATACGGGGCGGCCGTATTGCTTTTAAAGACTTACCCTTTCTCGTACAATTGGCAGCCTTTGCACCCAGCGTATGAAATGATCGTCGCCCACTCATGAGTTTGCTTGCCCTCGGAATCAACCACAACACCGCCAGTGTCGCCTTGCGGGAGCGGGTCGCCTTTGGCCCGGACTGCATCGATCGCGCCTTGCGTGAGCTGGTGAACCAACCCGGCATCAACGAGGCGGTGATCGTCTCCACCTGCAACCGGACCGAGCTTTACTGCAATCTGGCCGGTGAACAGCAGGGCGAGGTGCTGCGCTGGCTGCAGCAGTTCCACGGGCTGGATGCGGCCGAACTGGTCAGCGCCATTTACCAGCACCATGACGAAGAGGCGGTGCGCCACCTGATGCGGGTGGCGTGCGGGCTCGACTCGCTGGTGCTGGGAGAGCCGCAGATCCTCGGCCAGATCAAGCAATCCTACGCCCATGCCCAGCAGGCGGAGTCGGTGAAGGGGGCGCTGGAGCGGCTGTTCCAGAAATCCTTCTCGGTGGCCAAACGGGTGCGTACCGATACCGAGATTGGCGCGAGCGCCGTGTCGGTGGCTTTTGCGGCCGTCAGCCTTGGCCGCCGCATCTTTGCCGATCTCTCCCAGACCAAGGTATTGCTGGTCGGTGCTGGCGAAACCATCGAGCTGGTGGCCCGCCATCTGCGCGAACAGAACGTGACCCAGATGATGGTGGCCAACCGGACTCTGCAACGGGCCCAGACCCTGGCTGCCGAATTTGGCGCCCAGGTGATGACGCTCGAAGAGATCCCCGATTATCTGCATGAGGCGGATATCGTCATCAGCTCGACCGCGAGCCCGCTGCCCATCATCGGCAAGGGGATGGTGGAGCGTGCCCTCAAGGCCCGCCGCTTCAAGCCGATGTTTCTGGTCGATATCGCCGTACCGCGCGACATCGAGGCGGAAGTGGATGAGCTCTCCGACGCCTATCTCTACACGGTGGATGACCTGCAGGGGATCATCGAGCAGAACTTGGAGACCCGCAAACGGGCCGCGGCACAAGCCGAGGTAATCGTGCAGGAGGAGCGCGACGAGTTCATGGGCTGGTATCGCGGCCAGAGCTCGGTCGATCTCATTCGCGACTACCGTCAGCAGTCCCAGCAGGTTGCTGACGAAGAGTTGCAACGCGCCCTGCTGGCACTGGCCCAGGGCGAGAGTGCCGAGCAGGCGCTCAAGGCGATGGCCCATCGCCTCACCAACAAGTTGATCCATGCGCCGACCCAGGCCCTGCGCCAGGCGGCCTCCCAGGGCGACGAGAGTGCGCTGTCCCGTCTGCGGCAGGCACTGGGGTTGTCACAAGAGTAATTTTTCGGGGCTACCATGCTGGTGGTCCCGTCCTCCATTTGAGATTGCAAGAGTTATGAATCCGTCACTGATCAGAAAGCTGGAAGGCCTCATCGAGCGCCACGAAGAAGTTCAGGCCATGCTCGGCGAGCCCGACGTGGTCTCGGATCAGGAGCGCTATCGCGCCCTGACCCGTGAATATGCCCAGCTGGAAGATATCGTTCACGCCTTCCAGCGTTTCCGTCAGGCGCAGGATGATCTGGAGACGACCCAGATGATGCTGGAAGAGGATGATGCCGACCTGCGCGAGATGGCGCAGGAGGAGCTGCCGCTCGCCAAGGCCAATCTGGAGGCGCTGGAGCAGGAGCTGCAAGTGATGCTGCTGCCCAAGGATCCCAAGGATGACAACAACTGCTATCTGGAGATCCGGGCCGGAGCCGGCGGTGATGAAGCGGCCATCTTTGCAGGCGACCTGTTCCGCATGTACTCCCGCTTTGCCGAGCGTCAGGGCTGGCGCGTCTCCATCGTCAGCTGCAACGACGGGGAATATGGCGGTTACAAGGAGGTCATCGCCAAGATCGACGGCGAGCGTGTCTATGGCCGTCTCAAGTTTGAATCCGGTGGTCACCGGGTACAGCGGGTGCCGGAGACCGAATCTCAGGGTCGGGTGCACACCTCCGCCTGTACCGTCGCGGTGCTGCCGGAAGTGCCGGAAGCCGAGCAGATCGAGATCAACCCTTCCGACTTGAAGATCGACACCTTCCGCGCCTCCGGTGCCGGTGGTCAGCACGTCAACAAGACCGACTCGGCCATTCGCATCACCCACCTGCCGACCGGGCTGGTGGTGGAGTGTCAGGACGAACGCTCCCAGCACAAGAACCGCGCCAAGGCGATGTCGGTACTCTCTGCCCGCCTGCAGGCGGCTGAGGATGAGCGCCATCGCGCCGCCGAGCAGAGCACCCGCCGCAATCTGGTGGGCTCCGGTGATCGCTCCGAGCGCATCCGGACCTACAACTATCCGCAGGGCCGTCTCTCCGAGCACCGTATCAACCTGACCCTGTACCGCCTCTCCGAAATTTTGGAAGGGGACCTGGACTGCGTTATCACGCCGCTGGTGCAGGAGTATCAGGCCGACCAGCTCGCCTCGCTGGCCGAGAGCAATTGATGCAAATGCGGAACCGGCAAGTTCGCATTAAGTGTTGTGCCCATAACATGGAGCAGCACTGATGCAGATCCAGCAGGCTCGTGCCCATATCATGACCGTACTGGCAGGGGGAGAGTCCCCTCGCGCCGATGCCGATGTGCTGCTCTGTCATCTGCTCGACTGCCGGCGCAGCTATCTGATGACCTGGCCCGAACGCGAGCTGGATGCCGCCCAGCAGGCCACCCTGCAGACGTGGCTGGCCCGTCGTCTCAACGGCGAGCCCATCGCTCATCTCGTTGGCGAGCGGGAGTTCTGGTCGCTGCCCCTGAAAGTGAGTCCGGCGACCCTGATCCCTGTCTCTTATACACATCTCC
>NZ_CAWMDN010000020.1:0-329 GCF_963866575.1 Aeromonas sp. L_1B5_3 | reverse complement strand
ACAGACACCGCACAAGGTGACCATCACCATCACCGGGGTGAATGACGGCTCGGTGCAGATCAGCGGCAGCGATGCGGCGGGAGCGGTAACCGAAGACCTGAACGTCTCGAGCGCAGGCCAGCTGAGCGACAGCGGCCAGCTGAAGATCAGCGACGTGGACGGTGAGGACGAGGTGGCGTTCAAGACCGACGCGGCCAGCATCACCGCGAGCCCGGATGCCCTGGGCAGCCTGAGCATCACGGCTGACGGCACCTGGACCTACAACGTCGACAACAGCAAAGTGCAGTACCTGGGCAAGGGCGAGACCAAGGTCGAGACCTTCACCGTAC
>NZ_CAWMDN010000019.1:0-12967 GCF_963866575.1 Aeromonas sp. L_1B5_3 | reverse complement strand
GCGTGCCGCCTGCTGGGGCGTCGGGAAAAATTCGGCCACGAACTCGTGGAAAGGTGCATTGATATGCAGGTTGATGCAGATAAGACCGATCACCTGGCGTTCACTGTTCCTGATGGCGATGGTGCTCGACTTCATCAGGGCGCCGGTGCGGCTGCGAGCAAAATAGCTCTGGGTGTAATCCTGGCCGGTGCTCTCGATGTCCTTGAGCATCCGCAGTGCCAGATCGGTGATGGGCGCCCCGAGGGTGCGTCCGGTGTTAAAGCCGTTGGCGATCTTGATCACCGACTCGTGCAGATTTTCCAGGGAGTGGAGCACCACTTCACAATGCTTGCCGAACAATTCGGCCAAGCCGTCGATGAGCCCATCGTATGAGCGCAACAATTCCCTGTCTTCATCTGTAAAAGTGCGGCTGATCAGCTGTTCTTCGGGAAGCATGGCTTCCTCGATACCGACAGTCATGTTCTACCCCTGTAATAACCATTCAACTTTGCCGAGTGTCAAATCGCAGGAGAGCAAAGTCAACTTTTTTTGATTTTTTACTCTACAACTTTGCTCTGGATCATCCTGAAACCCGCGTGGCGTCAGCCTTTGCCGATCAAATGGCCAACAAAAAGGGCTCCTTGAAGGAGCCCTTTTTAATCACTGTTGACGAGTTACTCTTCGTCGAAGCTACCGGCAGCGTTCAGCAGATCCGCCAGGTTCTGCTCAGCTTCATCTGCGGTCACCTGCGGGGTGCCAACAGCACGAGCTGCAGCAGCACGCTGGTTGATCCGGCTGTGGTGGTAGGCAAAGCCGGTACCAGCCGGGATCAGACGACCCACGATGACGTTCTCTTTCAGGCCACGCAGTTCGTCACGCTTGCCACCAACGGCGGCTTCAGTCAGAACGCGCGTGGTTTCCTGGAAGGAAGCCGCGGAGATGAAGGACTCGGTGCTCAGAGATGCCTTGGTAATACCCATCAGAACATGACGGTAGGTCGCAGGGGTCTTGCCCTCGGCAACCAGCTTACGGTTGGCAATCTTCACGCGAGCCACTTCAACCTGTTCGCCTTCGATCAGGTCGGTGTCGCCAGCAGTCAGGATCTCGCACTTGCGCAGCATCTGACGAACGATGACTTCGATGTGCTTGTCGTTGATCTTAACGCCTTGCAGACGGTAAACGTCCTGCACTTCGTTGGCGATGTAGTTGGCGACCGGGCTGATACCGCGCAGACGCAGGATATCGTGAGCAGACTCAGGACCGTCCGCCAGCACTTCACCCTTCTCAACTTTTTCACCTTCGAACACGTTCAGGTTACGCCACTTCGGAATCATCTCCTCGTAGACGTTGCCACCATCGGTCGGGGTGATGACCAGACGGCGCTTGCCTTTGGTCTCTTTCCCGAAGGAGATGGTACCGGAGATCTCGGCCAGAATAGCCGGTTCTTTCGGTTGACGTGCTTCGAACAGATCCGCAACGCGCGGCAGACCACCGGTGATGTCCTTGGTACCGCCGGACTCTTGCGGGATACGCGCTACCGCGTCACCCACGCCCACGTTGGCACCATCTTCCAAGTTCACGATCGCCTTGCCCGGCAGGAAGTACTGGGCGGCTACATCGGTACCCGGGATCATCACATCGTTGCCGTTCAGGTCGACCAGTTTAACGGTCGGACGCATCTCTTTACCGGCGCTCGGACGCTCGTTGACGTCCAGCACGACGATAGAGGAGAGACCGGTCAGCTCGTCGGTCTGACGAGTGATGGTCACGCCATCGATCATGTGTTCGAAGTGCAGACGACCTGCCACTTCGGTGATGATCGGGTGAGTGTGCGGATCCCAGTTAGCAACGGTTTCGCCGGCGTTCACTGCCTGGCCGTCCTTCACTTCCAGCACGGAACCGTAAGGCAGCTTGTGGCTTTCCTTGGTACGGCCCATGTCGTCCATGATGGTCAGTTCGGTAGAACGGGAGGTGATAACCAGTTTGTCATCGCTGTTGTGAACGAACTTGGCGTTCTGCAGCTTGATGCTACCGGTGTTCTTCACCTGGATGCTGCTCTCTGCTGCGGCACGAGATGCGGCACCACCGATGTGGAACGTACGCATTGTCAGCTGGGTACCCGGTTCACCGATGGACTGGGCGGCGATAACACCGACAGCCTCACCCTTGTTAACCAGGTGACCACGGGCCAGATCACGGCCGTAGCAGTGAGCACAGTTACCGAAGTCAGTTTCACAGGTGATGGCAGAACGTACCTTCACACGGTCAACGGAGTTGCGTTCCAGCAGGTCACACAGCTGCTCGTCGAGCAGGGTGTTGCGAGCAACCAGGATCTCGTCCTCGGTACCCGGCTTGATGACATCTTCTGCCACCACACGACCCAGCACGCGCTCACGCAGCGGCTCGACCACGTCGCCACCTTCGATCAGCGGAGTCATCCACAGACCTTCGGTAGTGCCGCAATCGTCCTCGGTGATCACCATGTCCTGCGCCACGTCTACCAGACGACGAGTCAGGTAACCGGAGTTCGCAGTCTTCAGTGCAGTATCCGCCAGACCCTTACGAGCACCGTGGGTAGAGATAAAGTACTGCAGTACGTTCAGACCTTCGCGGAAGTTCGCGATGATCGGGGTCTCGATGATGGAGCCATCCGGCTTGGCCATCAGGCCACGCATACCGGCCAGCTGACGGATCTGGGCTGCGGAACCCCGCGCACCAGAGTCAGCCATCATAAAGATGCTGTTGAACGATGCCTGCTCTTCTTCATCACCCAGCGAGTTGACGTTACGCTCTTTGGACAAGTTCTCCATCATGGCCTTGGAGACGCGCTCGTTGGCGCTGGCCCAGATATCGATAACCTTGTTGTAACGCTCGCCCGCAGTTACCAGACCGGACAGGAACTGGTCCTGGATCTCGGCAACTTCGGCTTCGGCAGAAGCGATGATGTCTTTCTTGGCATCCGGGATGACCATGTCATCGATACCAACGGAAGCACCGGACAGCGCCGCGTAGTGGAAACCGGTATACATCAGCTGGTCAGCGAAGATAACGGTGTCCTTCAGCCCCTGCTTGCGATAGCAGGTGTTCAGCAGACGGGAGATAAGCTTTTTGCCCAGCGCCTTGTTGGATACGGACTTGATCCAGTTCTGCGGATTGGCGTCCAGATCGGCCTGCTCGGCAGCAGTCAGCACCTTCGGCTCGTCGATCAGGGCGTATTCCATGCCTTTCGGCAGGATCAGGCTCAGGATCGCACGACCAACGGTGGTGTTCTTCATCTCGGTCTTGGCAACCAGTTCACCGGCTTCGTTCTTCACGTACTCGGTGATGCGGCACTTGACGCGAGCATGCAGGTCGGCCAGACCGGCACGGTACACTTTCTCGGCCTCTTTCGGGCCGGACAGCACCATACCTTCCCCCTTCGCATTGATACGGGCGCGGGTCATGTAGTACAGACCCAAGACCACGTCCTGAGAAGGAACGATGATCGGCTCACCGGATGCAGGCGACAGGATGTTGTTGGTAGACATCATCAGCGCACGCGCTTCCAGCTGGGCTTCCAGGGTCAGCGGTACGTGAACAGCCATCTGGTCACCGTCGAAGTCCGCGTTATACGCAGCACAAACGAGCGGGTGCAGCTGGATTGCCTTGCCTTCGACCAGAGTCGGTTCGAATGCCTGGATACCCAGACGGTGCAGAGTCGGTGCACGGTTCAGCAGAACCGGGTGTTCGCGGATCACTTCGTCCAGGATATCCCAAACGACAGCTTCTTCACGCTCCACCATCTTCTTGGCGGCCTTGATAGTGGTCGCCAGACCGCGGGTTTCCAGCTTGCCATAGATGAACGGCTTGAACAGTTCCAGAGCCATCTTCTTCGGCAGACCGCACTGATGCAGACGCAGAGTCGGGCCTACGGTGATAACGGAACGACCGGAGTAGTCGACACGCTTACCGAGCAGGTTCTGACGGAAACGACCCTGCTTACCCTTGATCATGTCGGCCAGGGATTTCAGCGGGCGCTTGTTGGAACCTGTGATGGCACGACCGCGACGGCCGTTATCCAGCAGCGCATCGACGGACTCTTGCAGCATGCGCTTTTCGTTGCGCACGATGATGTCCGGAGCAGCCAGATCCAGCAGACGCTTCAAGCGGTTGTTACGGTTGATCACGCGACGGTACAGATCGTTCAGATCGGAAGTCGCGAAACGACCGCCGTCCAGCGGTACCAGCGGACGCAGGTCCGGCGGCAGCACAGGCAGCACTGTCATGATCATCCACTCCGGCTTGTTGCCGGACTGCAGGAAAGCTTCCATCAGCTTCAGACGCTTGGTGGTCTTCTTGCGCTTGGTCTCGGAGTTGGTCTGATCCAGCTCCTCACGCATCGCTTTGACTTCACCTTCCAGATCGATGGCGCGCAGCAATGCCAGGATTGCTTCGGCACCCATCTTGGCGTCAAATTCGTCGCCCCACTCTTCCAGCGCATCCAGGTACTGCTCTTCAGAGAGCATCTGGCTGCGTTCGAGGTTGGTCATGCCCGGCTCGATAACTACGAAAGATTCGAAGTAGAGCACGCGTTCGATGTCGCGCAGGGTCATGTCCAGCAGCAGACCGATACGGGACGGCAGGGACTTCAGGAACCAGATGTGGGCAGTCGGGCTGGCCAGCTCGATGTGGCCCATACGCTCACGACGGACCTTGGTCTGGGTCACTTCAACGCCGCACTTCTCACAGATCACACCACGGTGTTTCAGGCGCTTGTACTTGCCGCACAGACACTCGTAGTCCTTCACCGGTCCGAAGATACGGGCGCAGAACAGACCATCACGCTCCGGCTTGAAAGTCCGGTAGTTGATGGTCTCAGGCTTTTTGACCTCACCGAATGACCAGGAGCGGATCATGTCAGGAGAGGCCAGACCGATCTTGATACTGTCAAACTCTTCGGTCTTGGTCTGAGCCTTCAAAAACTTGAGTAAGTCTTTCACGTGTTTCCCCTGTCAGGAGTCTAACCTCGGCGCCCCTCTCGGGGCGCCCACGTCAATTCTCGAACAATAAGAGCGAGCTCTTACTCTTCGTCCAGCTCGATGTTGATACCCAGAGAGCGGATTTCCTTCAGCAATACGTTGAAGGATTCGGGCATGCCCGGCTCCATACGGTGGTCGCCATCCACGATGTTCTTGTACATCTTGGTACGGCCATTCACATCGTCAGACTTGACGGTCAGCATCTCCTGCAGGGTATATGCCGCACCGTAAGCCTCCAGGGCCCACACTTCCATCTCACCGAAACGCTGACCACCGAACTGAGCCTTACCACCCAGCGGCTGCTGGGTAACCAGGCTGTAAGAACCGGTAGAACGCGCGTGCATCTTGTCGTCGACCAAGTGGTTCAGCTTGAGCATGTACATGTAACCAACGGTTACTTTACGCTCGAAGCGGTTACCGGTACGGCCGTCGAACAGATCAATCTGACCGGACTCCGGCAGATCGGCCAGCTTCAGCAGGGCTTTGATTTCGCGCTCTTTGGCACCATCAAAGACCGGAGTTGCAACCGGCAGACCTTTACGCAGGTTACCCACCAGGGTACGTACGTCGTCGTCAGACAGTTCGGCGATATTCACTTGCTGGGTGTCCTTCTCGCCCAGGTCGTAGACCTGCTGCAGGAAGTTGCGCATCTCGTGCAGCTCGCGCTGCTCTTTGACCATGCGATCGATCTTCTCGCCGATACCCTTGGCCGCGAGGCCCAGGTGCACTTCGAGGATCTGACCGATGTTCATACGAGACGGTACGCCCAACGGGTTCAGTACGATGTCGACCGGACGGCCGAACTCGTCATGAGGCATATCCTCGACCGGACAGATCTTGGAGATAACACCCTTGTTACCGTGACGGCCCGCCATCTTGTCACCCGGCTGGATGCGACGCTTGACTGCCAGATAAACCTTGACGATTTTCAGTACGCCCGGCGCCAGATCATCACCCTGGATAATCTTGCGACGCTTGTTCTCGAACTTCTTGTCGAACTCGGCTTTCAGCTCAACGTGCTGTTCAGCGATCTGCTCCAGTTCGGTCTGCTTGGCTTCATCTTCGATGGCCAGTTCAAACCACTTGGAACGCTCCAGCTTGTTCAGACGATCTTCGCTGTAACCGGCGGCCAGCAGCAGGTTGCGGGAGCGGCCGAAAATGCCGTCTTCCAGGATCTTGAACTCTTCGGTCAAGTCCTTCTTCGCTTCCTTCAGCTGCATCTCTTCGATTTCTTTGGCGCGCTTGTCTTTTTCCACGCCATCGCGGGTAAAGACTTGCACGTCAACCACGGTACCGTACACACCGTTCGGTACACGCAGGGAGGAGTCCTTCACGTCGGACGCCTTCTCACCGAAGATGGCGCGCAGCAGCTTCTCTTCCGGAGTCAGCTGGGTTTCACCTTTCGGCGTTACCTTACCAACCAGAATGTCGCCGCCCTTCACTTCGGCACCCACGTAGACGATACCGGACTCGTCCAGCTTGGACAGAGCGGCTTCACCCACGTTCGGGATGTCAGCAGTGATCTCTTCCGGACCCAGCTTGGTGTCACGGGAGATACAGGCCAGTTCCTGGATATGGATGGTGGTCAGGCGATCTTCCTGAACAACACGCTCATTAACCAGGATCGAGTCTTCGAAGTTGTAACCGTTCCACGGCATGAACGCGACGCGCATGTTCTGACCCAGAGCCAGTTCACCCAGATCGGTGGACGGGCCGTCAGCCAGTACGTCGCCAGCCATGACCGGCTCACCCAACATCACGCAAGGACGCTGGTTGATACAGGTGTTCTGGTTGGAACGGGTGTATTTGGTCAGGTTGTAGATGTCGATACCGGCTTCGCCTGGCATCAGCTCATCTTCATTTACCTTGATAACGATACGGGAGGCATCGACGTAGTCGATCATGCCGCCACGCTTGGCAACTACGGTTACACCGGAGTCAACGGCCACAGCGCGTTCCATACCGGTACCTACCAGCGGCTTGTCAGCACGCAGGGTCGGTACAGCCTGACGTTGCATGTTTGAACCCATCAATGCGCGGTTCGCGTCATCGTGTTCCAGGAACGGGATCAGAGCCGCTGCCACAGATACGATCTGCTGCGGGCTCACGTCCATATACTGGATCTGGTCGGCGTTCATAAAGGTGGATTCACCTTTGTGACGGCACGGGATCAATTCATCTTTCAGACGGCCATCTTCGGTGGTCGCGGCGTTAGCCTGTGCGATCACGTACTTGCCTTCTTCAATAGCAGACAGGTAGTCCACTTCGTCGGTGATCACACCGTCAATGACCTTGCGGTACGGAGTCTCGAGGAAACCGTACTCGTTGGTACGAGAGTACACGGACAGGGAGTTGATCAGACCGATGTTCGGACCTTCAGGAGTCTCGATCGGGCACAGACGACCGTAGTGGGTCGGGTGTACGTCTCGGACTTCAAAGCCGGCACGCTCACGAGTCAAACCGCCCGGGCCCAGCGCAGAGATACGGCGCTTGTGGGTCACTTCGGACAGCGGGTTGTTCTGGTCCATAAACTGGGACAGCTGGCTGGAACCAAAGAACTCTTTGACTGCGGCGGAGATCGGCTTGGCGTTGATCAGATCCTGCGGCATCAGGGTGTCCAGGTCGCCCAGGGAGAGACGCTCCTTGACCGCACGCTCGACACGCACCAGACCGACGCGGAACTGGTTTTCAGCCATTTCACCGACAGAACGGATACGACGGTTACCCAGGTGGTCGATATCGTCCACTTCGTCGTTACCGTTACGGATGTCGATCAGGCGCTTCATTACATCGACGATATCGTCTTTGGTCAGTACGCCAGCGCCAGTCTCGTCTTCACGACCCAGACGGCGGTTGAACTTCATCCGACCTACGGTAGACAGGTCGTAACGTTCGGCAGAGAAGAACAGGTTTTCGAACAGCTGCTCTGCTGCTTCACGTGTCGGCGGCTCGCCCGGACGCATCATGCGGTAGATTTCTACCAGCGCTTCCAGACGGTTGGTGCTGGAATCGACGCGCAGAGTCTCGGACATGTAGGCACCGTGGTCCAGTTCGTTGGTGAACAGAACCTCGAAATGCTTGAAGCCGGCCTGGGACAGGTTGGCAATCGCTTCCAGACTCAGAGCCTGGTTGGCTGCCACTACCAGTTCGCCAGTTTGCGGATGTGCGTAGTCCTTGGCAGCAACTTTGCCAACAACGTACTCAACCGGTACCTCAATCTGGGTAACGGCATCTTTTTCCAGCTGACGGATGTGGCGGGCAGTCACACGACGACCGGTTTCAACAACCACGGCACCATTGGCCACGATGTCGAAAGTCGCAGTTTCGCCACGCAGGCGCTCCGGCACCAGATCCATCATCAACTTGCCATCTTTGACCTCGAAACCGATGGTTTCGAAGAAGGTGGCCAGGATCTCTTCGGAAGTGAAGTCCAGGGCGCGCAGAATGATGGATGCCGGCAGTTTGCGACGACGGTCGATACGGACAAACAGGTTGTCTTTCGCATCGAACTCGAAGTCCAGCCAGGAGCCACGGTAGGGGATAACGCGAGCGTTATACAGCACCTTACCGGATGAATGTGTTTTGCCTTTATCGTGGTCGAAGAAGACGCCCGGGCTGCGGTGCAGCTGGGAAACGATAACCCGCTCGGTACCATTGATAACAAAGGTGCCGTTCTCGGTCATGAGCGGAATTTCGCCCATGTATACTTCTTGTTCCTTGATGTCTTTGACGGTGCCGGCAGCTGCTTCACGGTCGTACAGAACCATACGAAGCTTGACACGCAGCGGCGCGGAGTAGGTCACTCCACGGATCTGGCATTCTTTTACGTCAAATACCGGCTCACCCAGGCGATAGCTGACATACTGAAGCTCAGCACTACCGGAGTAACTGGTGATCGGGAAAACGCTACGGAAAGCGGCCTCTAGGCCATATTCACCTTCCGGGTCAGCCTCGATGAACTGCTTGAAGGAGTCCAGCTGAATGGACAACAGATAAGGCGTGTCCAGTACCTGGTCTCGCTTACCGAAGTCCTTACGAATGCGTTTTTTTTCGGTATAAGAGTAAACCATAGGGTTCCTCAGCTCGCTGATAAGTGACCCACTCTGTCCCGCGGGACAGCTCTGTCTCAACACCGTTTTGTGTTGGCCCGGACGAAAGAAGACAGTCCGGATTGCTGGTGCACCGAGAGTCGTAAACGGTGTGAAATGCTCTCAGTCTACAGCGCAAAAAGGCTGGTGAACAAAAATTCACCAGCCCTAGCCTGTTTTATCAGGCTAATCTACATAAATGCAGATTATTTGATCTCAACAGAAGCACCGGCAGCTTCCAGCTCTTTCTTCAGAGCTTCAGCTTCGTCTTTGGAGACGGCTTCTTTCAGGTTAGCCGGAGCAGCTTCTACCAGATCTTTGGCTTCTTTCAGGCCCAGACCGGTAGCGCCACGAACGGCTTTGATAACGGCAACTTTGTTAGCACCGGCAGCAGTCAGAACTACGTCGAACTCGGTCTTCTCTTCTACTGCTTCAGCAGCAGCCGGGCCAGCCATTACGGCAGCAGCGGCAGAAACACCGAACTTCTCTTCCATAGCTTCGATCAGCTCAACAACTTCCATTACGGACATGGAAGCAACGGCTTCGATGATTTGGTCTTTAGTGATAGACATGACAAAAATTCCTGATGTTGAATAAACTCAAACAGCCTAGATAGGCGAGAATCAAGCAGCAGCTTGTTTCTGGTCGCGAACAGCAGCGATAGTACGAACCAGCTTGCCAGCAGAGGCTTCCTTCATGGTAGCCATCAACTTCGCAATTGCTTCTTCGTAAGTCGGCAGCGTGGCCAGACGATCAATTTGTGCTGCGGCGATAAACTCACCGTTAAAAGCGCCAGCCTTGATTTCGAACTTTTGGTTCGCTTTGGCAAACTCTTTGAACAGACGAGCAGCAGCGCCCGGGTGTTCGTTAGAGAAAGCAATCAAGGTAGGACCGGTAAATGCGTCGTTCAGGCACTCGTATTCGGTACCTTCTACCGCGCGACGCAGCAGGGTGTTACGCACAACGCGCATGTACACACCGGCTTCACGAGCGGTTTTACGCAGGACGGTCATCTTGTCTACAGTTACACCGCGAGAATCGGCAACAACTGCAGAAAGAGCGCCTTTGGCAGCTTCGTTGACTTCAGCAACAATTGCCTTTTTGTCTTCGAGTCCCAATGCCATTGGCTTAACTCCTGGATTGAATCCGGGTCAAATGACCCAGTACTGACACATCCCCCCTACCTTTACAACAGAGGGGAACGATGCGGTAGCAGGATTCCAGAAGAGAAAGAATCTTTCTCGCTGGGTTTCCGGCACCGTCTACGCAGGAAACATTAAGGCTTTGCAGCCTCCTGCGGTCTTGGACGGAGGTCGAAACCCCCAACCAATCAAGGCGCAAAATTATAGATTAAATTTTGCGCCTTGTAAAACCCATCAATTAGGCCTGAGCTTCCAGAGAAGCTTGGTCTACGGCAACACCGGCACCCATGGTGGTGGAGATGCTGACTTTCTTGATGAATTGACCTTTGGCGGAAGAGGGCTTGCCTTTTTTCAGGGCAACCAGCAGAGCTTCCAAGTTTTCTTTCAGCTGAACTTCGTTGAAAGAAACCTTACCCAGAGTGGTATGGATGATACCATTCTTGTCGTTACGGTAACGAACCTGACCAGCCTTGGCGTTCTTGACGGCTTCGGCAACGTTCGGGGTTACAGTACCAACTTTCGGGTTCGGCATCAGACCGCGCGGGCCCAGGATTTGACCCAGTTGACCAACAACGCGCATGGCATCCGGGGATGCGATAACTACGTCGAAGTTCATCTCGCCTTTCTTAACCAGATCGGCCAGGTCATCCATACCTACCAGGTCAGCACCGGCAGCTTTAGCCGCTTCGGCGTTGGCACCTTGGGTAAATACGGCAACGCGAACGTCACGACCGGTACCGTGCGGCAGTACAGTTGCACCACGTACGTTCTGGTCAGATTTACGAGCGTCGATACCCAGGTTGACAGCAACGTCAACGCTTTCAACGAACTTGGCGGTAGCCAGTTCTTTCAGCAGGGCAATGGCTTCGTTGATGGAGTACTCTTTGGTACCGTCAACTTTTTCGCGAATAACGCGCATACGCTTGGACAGTTTAGCCATTGTCTTACTCCTCCACTACCAGACCCATGGAACGAGCGGAGCCGGCGATGCAACGTACTTTTGCATCCAGATCGGCACCGGTCATATCCGGCTCTTTGGTCTTGGCGATTTCTTGCAGCTGGGCAACGGTCACCTTACCAACCTTGTCTTTGTTCGGCTTGGAAGAACCAGACTTGATGCCAGCAGCTTTCTTCAGCAGGAAGGAAGCAGGCGGAGTCTTGGTTTCGAAGGTGAAGGAACGGTCGCTGTAAACGGTGATCACGACCGGAGTCGGTGAACCTTTTTCCAGCTTCTCTGTACGGGCGTTGAACGCCTTACAGAATTCCATGATGTTCACACCGTGTTGACCCAGTGCAGGACCAACGGGAGGAGACGGGTTGGCTGCACCAGCAGCAACCTGCAGCTTGATATAAGCTGTGACTTTCTTAGCCATTAGGAAATTACCTCAAAAATGGGTTCTAGCGCCTCGGAGACATGCTCCTACAAACGGCTCCCCAACTAATAAAGGGGCAGCGAATTATAGAGATATTCGCTGCCCCTGACAACTGTTGAGTGAACAGAAATCAATCAGCCCTTTTCGACCTGACCAAAATCCAGCTCAACCGGAGTAGAACGACCGAAGATCAGTACAGAGACCTTCACGCGACTCTTCTCATAATCCACCTCTTCAACGGTACCGTTGAAGTCGGCAAACGGACCATCGGCAACCCGCACCATTTCGCCCGGTTCAAACAGGGTTTTCGGACGCGGCTTGTCGTGGGCATCCTGCAGACGGTTCAGAATGGCATCGGCCTCTTTGTCGGAGATCGGTGCCGGGCGGTCGGAAGTACCGCCGATGAAGCCCATTACACGCGGTACGTTGCGTACCAGGTGCCATGTGGTTTCATCCATGATCATCTGGACCAGGACATAACCCGGGAAAAACTTGCGCTCACTCTTGCGCTTCTGGCCTGCACGCATCTCGACCACTTCTTCGGTCGGGACCAGTACTTCACCGAACATGTCTTCCATGCCATGCATCTTGATATGTTCACGCAGGGATTTGGCAACACGGCCTTCATAGCCGGAAAACGCCTGCACGACATACCATCTCATACGCTGTTCACGTTGTTCAGTCATGGCTTATCCTTACACACCGGTAATCAGGTTGACCAACCAGACCAAGGCGCCGTCCAGAACGAACAGCAGCAGCCCCATCACGGCGGTCACCGCCAGCACAATCAGGGTTGTCTGAATGGCTTCCTGACGGGTTGGCCATACGACCTTGCGGACTTCCAGGCGAGACTCACGGGCGAATGCCAGCGTAGCCTTTCCCTTGGTGGTTTGCAGGGCTACTGCACCAGCAGCAGCGACGACAACGACCACACCCAGGGCGCGGACGGCAGCGACAACATCGTTGAGCAGGTAATTACCTACTACAGCAGCCGCCAGGATAATGAAAACCAGGCCCCAAAGCAGGGTATCCTTGCTTCCGCCCTGGCTCTCAGAACTAACACTCATACAACCCACCTGTATCTGACGTAACCAAAGACACAAAAGCCCCGTACGAGACGAGGTATATGGCAGGGGCGGCAGGACTCGAACCCGCAACCATCGGTTTTGGAGACCGCTGTTCTACCAATTCGAACTACGCCCCTGCATAAGAAAGCCCCTATTATAGGGGCTTTGCTTTATTTATGTAAGCCAAAGATTAAGCGATAACTTTAGCTACAACACCAGCACCTACGGTACGGCCACCTTCACGGATAGCGAAACGCAGGCCGTCGTCCATCGCGATCGGCGCAATCAGGGTAACAACCA
>NZ_CAWMDN010000018.1:0-1358 GCF_963866575.1 Aeromonas sp. L_1B5_3 | reverse complement strand
CCAGCGGTTGATGGAGGGTAAAGCTGTATTTGCCATCGTTGCCAAGGGTCAGCTTAAACACCAGCGTGCCATCGGGGGTACGCCCCTCGATAAGATGATCGGCCACCGTGATGGTCACGGCCTGCTTGCCCGAGGTGAACCCTTGCAGCCCCGGCTGGTTGGCATCGAAGGTGATGCTGGCCAGCTGATCGCTGCCCGCGGTGATAGTCAGCTCACCGTTAAGGGTCTGCTCCTGCTGCCAGTTGCTATCTTCCGTGAGCGTCAGGGAGACAGGATCGACCTGCGGCAAGGCACCATCGGTAATGGTGATATTGAGGGTGCCGAGGTTGCTCTTGTCGCCGTCAAAATCGGTGCCCTGTACCTTCAGGCCTAGGTTGAGGCTGTTGGTCGCTTCCGGTTCGTCAAACACGCCGGTCAGGGAGACGCTGTATTTGCCATCCAGCCCGATGGTGACGGTGAGGATCGCCTTGCCCTGCCAATCCTTGACGGTCAGCTGGTTGCCCTGCACCTCATAACTGGTGGGATGCCCCTGGCTGGTGAGCCCAGCGAGCGCTGGTTGGCTCGCCTCAAAGTTGAGGGAGACCAGACGATCGCTGCCCACCGTCACCGGCAGTTGACCATCGATGTGCTGGTTGCCCCCTTCTTGCAACGAAACGCCCTTGTCCAAACCGAGTTCGGGGTCAAGGCTGTCCGTCACCGTGATGGTGGTTGAGCCCTGGCTCTGGCTGCCATCGCTGTCGGTTACCTTGATTGGCAAGGTCAGGTTGAGTTTGTCATCCGCCCCGTGATCCAGGTTGGTATGCACTGTCACCTGATAACCTATCTCTGCGCTAGTGTGAGCGGCGATGCTGGCTGGCACAGTGGGGATGGAGACCGTCATCACCACCACGCCGCCAGCAGTGACAGCCTGGAAGGTGTGACCATCCGTGCCAACCGCTTGCCAGGTCAATGCTTCGCCATTGTGGGTAATGGGCTTGCCGCTGGCATCCATAACCTGACCGGAGAGGGTCAGTCGCACATCGGTCACCGGATCCGAGTCAGCTTTGATGATGATCTTGCCGCTCGCCTGCTGGTCATCCACCGCCGAGTTGGCACCATCAAAGCGCCCTTCGCTGAGGGTTACGCCTGTCAGAGTGAGGGTCGGATTCTCTCCTTCCCCAATCTGGATATTGAGGGTGCCGCTGGTGCTATCGTTGTTGCCGCCCGCCTTGTCGTAGTCGTTGACAATCACCTTGATGGGCAGCTCGGTCACGGCGTTGGCGCCTTGATGGATCCCCTGATAGAGGGTCACCTGATAGTCAAAACCGTTCTTGCCCGCCTGGTCCAGCGTGCCAACCAGCCGCACCTCAAACACCTCG
>NZ_CAWMDN010000017.1:0-1082 GCF_963866575.1 Aeromonas sp. L_1B5_3 | reverse complement strand
GGAATTCAGATAATAAGTGCGACACTCATGGATGAATGGCGAGAGGTGGCCAACTGCTGATTGGTGGTACCCTTCTGCTCGCCAAAGTAAAAGCAGTATCACCATGAGCTATCAGCAGTTGACCGAGGGGCAACGATACCAGTTATCGGTGCTTCGCGCACAGGGGATGTCCATCCTTGCCACCGCACGCGCCATTGGCGTTCATCGCTCCACCCTCTACCGGGAGCTGCGTCGTAACGCCGGGCCGCAGGGCTACCAGCCAGACAATGCGCATCAGCACGCCACCCACCGACGGGCCAGTGCGGCCAAATCTCGGCTATCTGCCGATGTCATCCAGTTTGTCGAGCTGACACTCGCCTGGTGGTGGAGCCCGGAGCAGATAAGCGCGGTGGGCAAGCAGATAGGCCTCATGGTGAGTCACGAGTGGATATACCGCCATGTGGCCGCCGACAAAGCCCGGGGTGGCCAGTTGTACCGCCATCTGCGCCAGGGCCACAAGCGCTACCGCAAGGGGGCGAGCAGCCTGCGTTCTCCCATCAAGGAAGCCCGCTCTATTGATGAACGGCCGGCTATCGTCGATAGCCGGGAGCGGCTCGGTGATTGGGAGGCGGACACGGTGCTGGGCAAGCAAGGCACAGGTGCACTGGTCACCCTGGTGGAGCGCAAGAGCCGGCTCTATCTGGTCAAGCGGGTCGCGAGCAAACAGGCTGGGGTGGTGCGGGATGCGATAATCGAGATGTTAACGCCCTACATCGAGCAGGTGCATACCATCACCTTTGACAACGGCGGCGAGTTTGCCGAACACAAGGCGATAGAGGAAGCGCTGGGTGCCGAGACTTACTTTGCGCACCCTTACTCTTCGTGGGAGCGCGGTCTGAACGAGAACAGCAATGGGCTGTTGAGGCAGTTTATCCCAAAGGGAACAGACCTGAGAGAGGTCACGGACGAGGATGTCAGGAGAGCGGAGCAGTGGCTCAACCTACGACCTCGGAAATGTCTCGGATTCAGGCAGCCTGTCAAGGTATTCGAAGAGTACCGTCAGGCGGCATAGGCGAGTGTCGCACTTCGAAGTTGAATTCGCG
>NZ_CAWMDN010000016.1:0-462 GCF_963866575.1 Aeromonas sp. L_1B5_3 | reverse complement strand
GTTCCAGCGAGCGGTTGCCAAGGTTGAAGAAGAGCTCGGGGCCTTGAGTCAATGCTGCCGCGTCGTCGGCAAACACAATGCGGTGTTTGCCCGCTTCAAACTCGTGGAAGTAGAACAAGCCCTCTTCGGCTGCGAGGCGGTTGAGGAAATCGAGGTCGGTCTCGCGATACTGGACGCAGTATTCCCGCAGGGCATGTTCATTCTTCAGGGCAAAGGCGTAATCGGTGATGCCGTGTTCTTGCAGCAGGATGCTGAGGATTTCATCGGGCTTCTGGGCCTGGAAGATGCGGGAATTCTGGCGCAACCCAAGCCGCCACAAGGCGGGTTTCACCTCAATGCGGTAGCGGGTACGGCGAAAGCCGCTGTCCCCTTGGGCAAACTCGCTCACTACACCGCATACCCTGCGCTGCAGCTCGCCGTTGTACCACACCATCAGCTCGCACGGCTGGTCCAGCACGGCGC
>NZ_CAWMDN010000015.1:0-3170 GCF_963866575.1 Aeromonas sp. L_1B5_3 | reverse complement strand
AGCAACTCACAATAAAAGTATCTCTTTCTTTTCAGATAGATAAACATCTATCGCGCCAATTAACAACCGCCCCAGTCACGCAACAGTCAAGCAAATCTGCTGCGGGGTGGGCTCGGTGGCCAGGCTCGCTGCAGAGGCTAACTCTTATACACAACTCCCATCCCTTTAATGAGATATCCAGGGAAGCTGAGGCTCCCTCCCCTTTTTTCAAGGGGAGGGTTGGGGTGGGGTTTGCTTTTTAGCTTGTGAAACATCAAAAGCCACCCCCTCCCAACCTCCCCCTTGGCAGGGGGAGGCGCTGTTCGAAGCTTTTTTCGGCATTTATCTCACCAATCGACCAGAGAGGTATATAAGAGACAGCGGCAGAGGCGATCATCCGGTTGGGCTGAACTCATGCCCCCACCGCCAGCGGCAGGCGGATTTTGCCGGTCAGCAGTTGTTGCATCATGCCTTGTTTCAGGGCGCGGGCCTTCTCCAGCTTCTGGGTTAACACCTGCAGCTCGTTATCCATATCGGATAAAATAGTTGCGATGGCGGTTTGTTCTTCAATCGATGGGAAAATGGATTTTGTTGACTCCATTTTCTCCTTTGTGACATGCAACATTGTGCCGCCACTCGAAGAACTATTCTTTAACCTCTCGGTCATATCACCCAGCAAATAGAACAAGAATGCTTTATTATTGCCACTCTTACATTCAATTTTCCAAATGTGATAATGATAAATAGCCTTGCTTCCTTTCCATATTACGGGTCCAAAAGTTGCCGACCACATAAATAGAAGGTCTCCAAAATCGCAATATTGCCTTTCTGGAAGTTGCAAATTTGAATAATAATATTCATCTCCCCTCCCAGTTAGATTTTGCAATCTAATAACGGGTACTCCGGACGATTCCCATTCGTGTAAAGCGTAAGCTCGACCATTAATAAATTGGCTCGCATCTCCAAGTGACACAACCTCCCAATCCTCCGGAATATCTCCCAGTTCGCTGGGTTTATAGCCTTTTGGGGTACCATCGGGACGCAGGGCGAAGGCGGGTAGGCGGGTGCGACCGGTGAGCAGTTGCTGCATGGTGGCGCTTTTGATGGCCTGCTTCTTGGCGATCAGCTGCTCCAGCGCATCGATCAGCGCATCGCTATCCGACAGCACATTGGCAATGGCGGTTTGTTCGGGCAAAGAAGGTAGATTAATTACCGTTGCACGGATAATACCATTGTACAATCGCGATATTGTACTGCCTTCAGGAGATGCCCAGCTAATAACCTTATAATAATGATGCAAGTATTCATTAATGATTTTATTTTTATCAATCTCCAGCCAAACAATATTTGAATCTTGGAAATATGCAGGTTCTCCGTCATAAACAACCGTTTTACCTAAAGTTCCTGCTGCAGAAATCAGGACATCACCTTTTTCCGGAAACGAGTATTTTGATTTAAATTCGTTATATCTGGAAATTGAAATGTAAGCATCAGGCTGTCCACCAAAAGTTCCAATTTTGAAGAATGGAATTTCACCTGATTCAGTTGTTTGATCAGAAAAAATCCGTTTGCACATACGGACTTCCGCGATATCGCCTAGTGCTACTTGCTCCCAATCCTCCGGAATAACCCCCACCTCGGTCTGCTGATAGCCTGCCGGGATCGCCTTGCCTGCTGTCTCTTGCATCATCTGCTCTGCCATTATGCCCACTCCAGCCCCATGCTCTTAAGATGCGCGGCCACCTTGGCCTCCAGATCTGCGACCTGCTGGGTCAGCTGCGGCAGGGTGGCGCGGTAGCGCTCCTCCAACTCCTTGACGCGGTTGGCCAACTGCTGGGTGATGCGCTCAATCTCCGCCTCGATGGCGCTTTGCAACGAAGCTTTCCACTTATCCTCCACCAGCAGTTGCTTGATCTCATCTTCCGTTAGCTTGGGGTAACGGGCCAGGACGGCCCGATCCAGCGTCTCTTGCGCCTCTTTAAGTGTCTTCTTGGCGCGGCTTTCCTCATCAAAGTGTTTGATGGCGGTTTTTAGCGCCGCCTTCTCGTCGGCATCGCTGGCTTGCTTGAGCCGCGCCTTCAGGCTGGCGGCGTTGATCTTGCCCGCGTCGTTGGCCGCGTCACTGAGCAGCCCCTCCTCGCCCCCCTGCTCTTCCAGATAGCTCTCAAGATGTTGGCTCACCTCATCCGCGGTGGCCTGCAAGGCGTCGATTTCGGCCTGCTTATCGCTAAAGAAGCGGGCCACCAGCAGGGCCGGAGGCAGCAGCTCGGCCTTGTACTTGGCGCGGCCAAGCACCAGATCCGGCGTCTCTTTAAGCTTCTCGCCCTTGTCGACTTTTAGCTCGCGCAGCACCTTGCCCGCCGCCCAGCCATCCTGGCAGAGCACATAGACATCGTCCTGCATCACGGCGTGCCAGTAGTCCAGCAGCAGTTGGTAGATATCGTAGTTATCCAGCAGCGGCAGCGGCGCATAGGCGGCGAGCAGCGATTCGCTGATCTCCTCGATCAATGCCTTGGGCGACTCACCCTGCTCCATCTCCGCCAGATGGCACTCGGTAAACCAACGTGAGAAGGGTTCGAGCGAAGCAGTGGCAAAACGGATAAATTCAGGGTGCGCCAGTATGGTGCCCTTGACCTTGGCGGCCTCCACCAACCCATGGCTATAACCCGCATGGGCCGGAGCAAACAGATCGGCCCGCAGAGTCGGGAACACCTGCCAGTAAGCACCCAGGGCGTCGATATCCCGATTGGGAATGCCGCCTTTAAGGTGCGCGGCCAGATCGTGCAGATCTTCGGCCTCGCTGGCATCGATATAGCGCGGAATATTCAGGTTGTAATCGTTGGCGGCGATTTCTGAGAGCGGCACGGCGCGGCTGTAACGGGGGATTAGCTGCTCACGGGTAAAGGTATCGACGATCTTGTGGATGTCCTGCTCGCGCAGCCGGTTCTTGTTGCCATCTTTGATAAAGCCTTTACTGGCATCGATCATAAACAGGCTCTGGCTGGTATAGCCGTTGGCCTGGATGGCGCGCTGGTGCGCCGTCTCCTTGTCGATGATGATGATGCAGGCCGGAATGCCGGTGCCGTAGAAGAGGTTGGCAGGCAGGCCGATGATGCCCTTGATAAAGCCTTGTTTGAGCAGATTTTCGCGGATGCGCGCCTCGGCATTGCCGCGAAACAGCACGCCGTGGG
>NZ_CAWMDN010000014.1:0-10477 GCF_963866575.1 Aeromonas sp. L_1B5_3 | reverse complement strand
CATCCGGGCCAAGGTGGAGCACCCGTTTCGCATCATCAAGCGACAGTTCGGCTTCGTGAAAGCCTGATACAAGGGGTTGCTGAAAAACGATAACCAACTGGCGATGTTATTCACGCTGGCCTTAACAAGATATAACTCAAATGAATCAAAAAGTAATAATTATTGGGGATGGAATAGCATGAATTTAATCATTACAGCCATTGGGGCTTCAGCGGGTGGGCTTGAGGCGATTAGCGCACTGCTCACCCTGCTCACCAGAAACGATGACATGTGCTTTGTGGTGCTTCAGCATTTATCGCCCTCGCATCGCAGTATGATGGCTGAAATCTTACAACGTTCAACTGCGCTCTCTGTTAAAGAGATGGAAGATCAGGACGAACCCTTGCCCAATATGGTGTTTGTGGTGCCTGCGCACAAAAATGCCGGTTTTGAGAATGGTCGATTTACCTTGTCAGCCATTTCGCAACCGAATAACCCGAAGCCATCGATTAACTATTTTTTTACAGCATTAGCGGAAGAAAAAAGAGATCGCGCGATTGGCATTATTTTGTCGGGAACGGGTTCTGATGGCTCATTAGGTTGTCGGCAAATTCACAATATGGGCGGCATCACGATAGCGCAAAACCCCGATGGTGCGAAATATGATGGAATGCCACGTTCAGCCATCGAATCGGGTGTAATCTCGCACATTATGAGCATTGCAGAAATAGCGCAATACCTGTCTAGTATTGAGGTTGCCAATAACGCAGTCGATGCGCTGCTGCATGATGATTTTCGGGTTCAACAAATCATCGAGTTGCTTAATGAACGCTTACAGCGTGATTTTACCGGTTATAAAAGTGCGACGTTGATTCGACGCATACAGCGACGTATCAGTGCCGTGCAAAGTGTTGGGTTAAACGAATATCTGGCCTTTCTAACCAGTTCAGACAGCGAAGCCGAGCTTTTAGCCAACGATTTGCTGATTTCAGTAACCGCCTTTTTTCGCGATAAAGAGGCTTACAAGGCACTTGAAGCAACGCTCAGGCAATCCAATACGGCAGCCGAAGACGAGTTTCGCATTTGGGTTGCCGGTTGTGCGACCGGTGAAGAAGCCTATTCGCTGGCGATCATGATGTATGAAATCTGGCTGGATAGAGATAAAAAGCCAACGTTGCAGATATTTGCTACCGACATTGATGATGCGGCCCTTGAAACCGCACGACGTGGGTTATATCCGGCAATTGCGTTAAAAGAATTAAGCCAAGAGTTAGTTGAGCGTTATTTTAATAAACGCGGCGCGTATTATGAAATTATTAAACCACTGCGAGATGCAATTGTTTTTGCCAAGCATAATTTAGTCAATGATCCACCATTTCTGCGTTTAGATGTGGTCTCTTGTCGTAATGTTCTTATTTATTTTGACACCGCACTTCAAGCGAAAGTATTACAAAACTTTCACTTTGGTTTAAAAAAGAATAGTTTACTGTTTCTTGGTCGCTCAGAAACAGTGGCTCAAGCCGACAAGCTATTTAACTCTCATGATGCGCGAGAACGAATTTTTTCTAAAACGGGAGAAATACAGGTTTTGCCACTAACAAAAGTAGTGAGTGGTACAATAAAGGTAAAAAATCAGAAAAAGAGTGATCAACAAGACGCGTTATTCAATTTTTTGATTAATAATTATAAATTAACTCTTGCCGTATGTGATCGTGAAGGCAATGTATTACATACTAGGGGTCATGTGGAGCAGTTTTTCTTATTTCCATCAGGAGTTACTAAATATAATTTATCAGATGTGCTGCACCCATCTGTTCGTGCAGATGCCATCTCTTTATTTCATAAAGTGCAAAGAAATAGATCTAAGTGTGAAAGCCAGAAACGGCATATAAATCATCAACACATCAAATTTATTGTTTCTATTTTAGAGCAAGAAAATTTTGAATCCTATTTGTTAGTGTTTCAAATTGAAAATGAAGAGAGTAAAAGTGTTTCATTAATATCGTCTGACACGCCTTCATTTAATAATGATGATTTAAAAAATGAGTTAATTAGCACTCGTGAGCATTTGCAAGCGTTGGTGGAAGAGTTAGCCACAGCTAATGAAGAGATGCAGGCCTTAAATGAAGAGGCGCAAGCATCGAACGAAGAGCTGCAAGCCACTAACGAAGAGTTGGAAGCCGCCAACGAAGAGATGCAGGCCACCAATGAAGAGTTGATCAGTGTTAATGAAGAGTTGAATGTTAAAACCGGTGAATTGGCCAAACTCTATGAAGAGTATTCCCATCTTTATGACGCGTTAGAGTTTCCTATTTTAGTGTTTGATAAAGAGTTGCGTTTAATTCGTTTTAATGCAGGGGCGGCACAATATTTTTCATTACGATTAACGGCGCATTATCAATCGGTGGAGAAAATTAATTTTCCTGATGAATTTAATGAGCTGGCGACCTTATTAGGTAAAACCTTATCGCATGGTGATAGACAAAGCGCACTGATTCAGCATCTGAATCGTTATTTTCATCTGATTATCACGCCGGGGTTAAATCAGAAATCAGAGGTGATTTCGTTGGTTGTGACCATGATCGATGTCAGTGATTTGATCAATGCGAAAAATAAACTGTCGGCATCTGAGCATCGCTTAACTGCCTTAATGGAGCACACAAGTATTATTTTCTCCATGCGTGATCTGCATGGGCGATATCTCTATGTGAATAAGCGATTTACTGAGTGTTTTGACGTTGATGAAGCCGATTGCATTGACAAAACAGATTTCTCTATTTTCCCCACTGCGTTTGCAGGGGCATTATGGGGTGCATCGATCGAGTCGTTACAAACTGAAAACCCGATAGTGCGCGAGTATTATTTTAATAATAAAAATCAAAATAAATTTTTCTCGATTAAACATCAAACATTGCGTGATAGCGATAACCACCCGATTGCGTTAATTATTGAAGGTGAAGATATTACTGAGAGAAGAATTCAAGAGTCACAATTAAGAATTAATGCTCGGATTTTTGAACAAGCCGGTGAAGCTATTGTTGTGATGGATAAATGCGGAATTATTACCTCTGTAAACTCTGCATTTTATAAAATTACACAATTTGATGAGTGTGATGTAATAGGGCAACCGGCCAGAGAAATTATTTTTAACTCGACAGGTACGTCTGATATTTATGATGAGATCAGCTATTCGATTAAAACTGATGGCAGTTGGAAAGGGGAAATTTTAAGTAAACGCAAAGGTGGTGAGGTTTACCCTGAATTGCTCACTATTAATCGAGTTGAAGATTTTCAAGGTAACCCTGAACATCTGGTGGCCGTTTTTTCTGATATATCGCAGATTAAAAACTCACAAAAAGACATTGCTTATCTGGCCGAACATGACTCACTGACGAATTTGCCAAATCGTGCCACGTTTGCGAATAAATTAAGAAAACAATTAGCAGAATCTTTGGATAATAATAGAACCAATGCACTGTTATTTATCGATTTAGATAATTTTAAAAACATTAATGACACGTTGGGTCATGATGTGGGCGACCGCGTATTGCAAATTGCGGCATCTCGATTACGTCATATCATTAACAGCAATGATTTTATTGCCCGTTTAGGTGGTGATGAGTTTACGATTATTTTATCTGACACCACCACCGAAGATGCAGCCGCAGTGGCCAAAAAAGTGATTGATGAAATGTCACTGGTTTATGAGGTGGCTAATCGTCAGCTCTTTATTTCGGCTAGCATTGGCGTAGCGATATCACCCATGGATGGTCATGACGAGCATAGCTTATTAAAAGCAGCTGATGCTGCGATGTATAAAGCCAAAGAAAATGGGCGAAATCGTTTTGCTTTTTTTGAGCCTGAATTGCAAGTTAAATTGCTGCGTCAAGCAACGCTTGAACGGGCAATGCGTGTTGCGATTGAAAATAATCTGTTTTATCTCGTATATCAGCCGAAATTTTTGATTAATGACAAACTCGATATTGTCGGCGCAGAGGCATTGATCCGCTGGGATGACCCTGAAGTTGGCAGTGTATCACCAGCTGATTTTATTCCCCTTAGCGAGAAGAATGGGTTGATTTATGAAATAACGCGCATTGTTATTCATACTATTATTCAGCAATTGGTGCAATGGCGGAAAGAAGGGCTTAAATTATTACCAATAGCATTTAATTGTTCGACCAGAAGCCTGCATGAACCTGATTTGGCTGATTTTGTTCTATCATTAATGCGAGAAAATAGCCTTCCATTTGAACTGCTACAAATTGAGATCACAGAAACGGTATTACTGGATAACAGCCAAGTGGCTTTATCCAACTTAGAACGTTTAAATTATCATGGCATTAAAATTAATATTGATGATTTTGGCACTGGTTACTCATCACTCAGCTATTTAAAACGGCTGAATATATCAACACTGAAAATCGATCAGAGTTTTGTCTCTGGCTTAGGCAATGACTTAGAAGATGAAGTGATTACCGAGGCGGTATTAAGCATGGCCAAATCATTTTCATTGGAAACGGTGGCAGAGGGTGTTGAAACAGAAACGCAGCTGTGTTGGTTAAGGCAACATGGTTGTCATGTCGCTCAGGGTTATTATCTTGCTAAACCGCTGACGACTAATGCTTTCAAGGAGTACCTGACTCTTGAATGAAAAAAATACTTTTCTCTGTGCGTGCGAGCAAGAGGAATTGCATTTATCTGGGGCTGTGCAGTCATTTGGTGCGTTGATTCTTACCGAAGAGAATGGCTATATCACACACGTCTCAGTGAATACTGATGCAATTTGCACGTCGGCCATTCCGGGTCAATTTATTGATCCACGTTTGGCAAAGCTTTCGGCTAGTCTGGGCGTGCAAGTGGGTACTAATAAGATAGTCGCTTGGCACGATCAGGGCTTTAATGGCTATATCTTGATGACAAAAAGTAAAAACAAAAGCATTATTTATGAGTTTTACCCGAATGATATCAAGCACAATAACGTTATATGCACGCGCTTTGATTTTTTAGAAAAGCCTAATTCAGACAGTGAATTGTCATGGCTGCAAAAACGGTTAGTTGATTATATTTCTGAAGCGACTGGTTTTGAGCGGGTGATTTATTATCAGTTTATGCACAATGGCGATGGTGAAGTAATTCATGAGTCAGTGTCATCATCACATATTGGCTCTTACATTGGATTACGCTTTCCAGCCAGTGATATTCCACGCATTGCTCGCGATCTCTATGTCTTAAACCCTTGGCGTTATATTTATAATGCACCCGATATAACCACGCCAGTTGTCGGTATTACCCCTTCTGCGCCTGATTTAACCTATGCCTCGTTGCGCAGTGTCTCGCCGGTGCATGTTGTGTATATGGGAAATATGGGGGTGAATACCTCAATCTCTTTTCCTGTGATATTACATGGTGAATTGGCGGCGTTAATTACCTGTCACCATTCAACGCCACATTATATTGAGCTACCAATGTTGGAAGAAATTAGCTCACATGTTCAACATTATTCGATGATGCAGTCATCGTATCTAACGCAAAAAAAAATAAATTTTCATGATGGGCTTGGTCGTTGGAAAGCCGACACGCGCATTAAATTATTTAAAATAATTGATGACACAAACCAATGGGCGGAATTAGCCATTTGGTTAATGGATTCTTTTTCAGCATCCGGCATTATGTTCTGTGTGAATGATAATTATTGGGGCTATGGCACGATTCCCAATGAAGAAGCCTTTGCCGTTCTTGATGACTATTTTGTGCACTCAAAAATACAGATTTGGAGCGAGCACGCCTTATCGAAATCATTTAAATCGATTCTGTTATCACCGCTCGCTGGCGTATTAGGCGTCACGGGAATGGCGGACGCAGAGTGTCATGTTCGCCTGCTGTTATTTCGCAATGAGCACATTGAAAGTATTTCATGGGGTGGCAACCCGAATAAACCAACGAATTCGCACGATGGCGCTATTGGTATTTCGCCACGCATTTCATTTGAAAAATGGGTTGAAAAAACAGTCGGTAAATCGAAAGTGTGGAGTCAAAAGAACCAGCTCCAAGCCCTTAAGTTACGAGAACTATTATTAGAGGTTGAGCGATATGTCCAACAATCTGGAACAATTTAGACAAGGTTTAAAAAAAGCCCATGCTGATTTGGAAATGGAGCCGCCGTTTCGTGCGGTATCCGGCCATACGGTGACTATGGCGGATGTAAAAAACTTTCTCTCTATTTTGCATCGTTTTTATCAAGCCGCCGATAACCACATCATTCATTCCCCCTTTGCGATTGATGGGCTCTATCAGCGCCGCGCTGATCTATTGGCTGAAGATATTAAAAACATCGGCGGCGAGCCCGTGTTTACGGGGGCGTGTGATGTGGCTATGCCTGCCATTGATAGCGAAGCGCAGTGGTTGGGTGTGGTTTATACCATCGAAGGCTCTGCGGCGGGTGGGCGTTATCTGTTGCGGCATTTACGACATCAATTGCAAGAGAACCTTGGGGCCTGCACCTCGTTCTTTACGACGATTTCGGCAAGTTATGAAACGCATTGGCCGAAAGTCATCGCTGCTTTTAATGAAAAAGTGAACACTGATAGCGATGTTGAACACGCGATCTCTGCTGGGGTGAGCGTTTTTGACGATTTGGTGCTGATCTCAAAACGCTTACCTGTGTAACGGGCCTTTTCACGGGTTTCCTCGATACAGATCTTTCCTTAATACTGCTATCTCCTCGATCTTTCCCTGCATGTTGGCATTGGTTATGGCCAACATGTTGGATCGGCGTGCCACACAACGTTGAGCCACTTCACAAAGCTGACATTGTAACAGTTCACTGGGACTACGTTGACAACAACAACTCTTGGGAAAGTGCGAACAAGTATCCCACGAACAAAAAATGAAAATTTTAGTCATTTAATATCAATGGGTTACCAGTAAATGCTCTCGTGCCATATGACTTATTCGCACCTTCCCTAACAAGTCACTTGGCACAAAAACACACCATTCTAAATTATTGATATTAAATGGCTAAACTTTTTAGTTTTGGCACATAGGGTACTTATTCGCACCTTCCCTAGTTGTTCACATACATTCATCTGGCGTTCATGATCTTGCCCTGTTATCAGATCTGCTTGCACACCGAGGGAGTTTGAACAAGCTTCGCCACAGGGTGTTATTTTCATTTGGTAGATGAAATCTGCGATTAACGTACCAATGACGATCTTTAGTTAAATATTGACACCATGATGAGTACCGTCAGGCATATGAACGAATAAACTTAACCGACAGTCATGGCTCTCAACTGATTTTTTGAGCGACAACAAACTATCGAGAACATCGGGATCTATTGCAGGAACATCACCTGTACCGAGATTTGAAAGCAATTTGGTTATACTGAGACGTACCAGTTGTTATTCGGCAAGAGCCTTGGCTCTCTGGACAACCTCGGGTGATTCGGATGAGATGATGTCCTTTAATGTTCTCCCCATACGGGCTCCTACTAAAAACAGAATGAAAGGCCCACGCAATACTGCATGGGCTATCAGTATTAGATCAGGAAATCTTCCAGCGCTTTACCACCTTCAACAGCTGCCGCGATAGCTTTAGGCATACGACCCTGACCAGTCCAGGTCTTCTCCTGACCATCCTCGGTATAGCGGTATTTTGCTGGACGAGGAGTGCGTTTCGCTTTAGCTGAACCGTCAGCTTTCGCCGGAGCCGCAGTACCAACCAGCTCACTCGGATCTATGCCAGCTTCTTTCAGCAGCTCGGTAAACTCAGCCAGTTTTTGCAGGCGCTCGGCTGACTCAGCTCTGATTTTGCTCTCTTGATGCTCACGTTCGGCATAGATTTCGTCAAATTTGTCTTTAGCCTCGACCAACTGCTCAAAAGAGAGCTCGCGCAATGCAGCACGCAAACTACGAATATTTAGCAGTGTTTTCAAAAAATCATTCATTTTTGGCCTCATGTATCATATTTTTATATCAGTGAAATTATCTCTCAACCCCAGCATTAGCACCACTGTTTTTGGCACCAAGACGATTATAGAAATAACATTATTCAAAAAGACGTGAGCGAAAATAGCGTTTGGAGTCGCTTGGTGACCAAGCTCCAATCTTATATGAAACTATGTAGCCAAAGATTAAATCTAGGTGGTAGTGAGCGTTGATACCACCTCACCAGATGAGCCGATGAACGATCTTGGTCGGCTCACGAAATGAGCCGATAGGACAATATCATTGGCTCACAGAATGAGGCGATGATAAGAAATTTTAGATTTGCCCTTGAGGATCCAGACACTTCGCCCCTCTTAACTTAAGAGGTAGTCTTGGATGACTAGGCCACTACACATCCATGTCTCCAGAAAGCAAAAAACCCCGCAACGAGGCAGGGTTTCAGCATTTTTTCAACTTCGCACTCAGGGTAGCGACTCTCCCTATTTCTTGATTCTATGACAAGGTTAGGCCGCTAGTCAACATTATTACTGGTATAACCAGCATTGAGCACTCATTTGATATGTTATTTTTGGATGTCTTTGCACTCAAATTTTGGAGGTGTTTTCCAACCTGTAACGCGCCCACTGCGTTTGTTGATCCTGCGGTATTCATTCCCCAACAGGATTTCCCATTCAGAGCCGTTCTCCGATAGAACCTGAAAAGTAGTCCCAAGCTCAATGCCTAAACCTGGTTCAGTACAGACCAACTCGGTCATCAGTCCTCCTCAATGCAGGGGCATTCTGCTGTGAATCTTCCACTCAAAGCGACAGTTTGGAGTAGGATAGCTCATGAAAGGTCGTGTTTGTACAATGAGGAATGCTACATGATGCCCTATACAACCTATCATCCTAGTAGTGACGCAGCTACTCCGAACCAGCTCCTAGAAGGTCTTGGTATTCCTCGTGACCCACTGGGAGCACATCAATGGATCGTGGCTGGCGTAGCACCGGACATAGTCTATCGTCTTGCGGAATTGATGAAGACGGATGTGGGGACGGTTTGCCAGTGGGCTGATATTGGCCAGAGTACACTGGCCCGCAAGCTCCGGATTGCTGCCCCCTTATCAATATCGCAGGGTGCCAGGGTATACGGAGTGGCGCAGGCCCTCGATGCGGCACTCGTCTTTCACAGGAACGATACCGTCAAGACACTGTCGTGGTTAAACCGCACCGCCTGGGGCCTCGGTGGCGTAGCCCCAGCTAAATTGTTGGCTACACCAATGGGGGTTCAGGCTGTTGTCGATCTAGTGGGACGGATTCGGCATGGGGTGTGCCTATAAATTTAGGCAGCCTGCGGCCTCATCTTTCAGTTCAAAAAAACATCACGATAGTTTTTTTCAAATTTTTTCATTTTAGCCACTTGAAAAATACTGAAAACTGTCCATTTACTAATTATGAGAACAAAAGACTTTTTTAAACATTCCGCTGCTTCGCAGCGAAGATAAACCAGTTTTACTACTTCCCCACATACTATTTTATTAGAAGCGACACTCGCATTAGCATTGCAAACATGTCAAGCGTTTAATACGCAGGTTCAAACCTCATGTTGTCATTACTTAACTAAGTGTCAATTCTCGTATGAGTAGAATCAAGACAGAAAAACAGCCATAATAAAATATGGTTATTTTCGCACCTATGGTGCGGGCTAAACAGACAAAAGTTCCACCTTATAATTAGCATCTATTGTTTTTCATTAAACAGCCACTATTTATGGTGGCTGCCATGAATAATTAAAAATATTATTGATGATAACACTACCACCAGGTTAATAAATTACGCCCTGTCAATGCACCCCACACTATGGCATTCAACATCAGAGCAATGAAGACAGCCGCAGAGCCCATGTCTTTAGCTCGACCAGAAAGCTCATGATGCTCTGACCCTATTCTGTCTACTACTGCTTCAATAGCTGAGTTCAGGATCTCTACAATCACAACCAGCCAACTTATAACCATTAGGAGTAGTATTTGATTTAAACCATCTCCGACAAAAAACGCCAGAGGCATCAACAGCACAATGAGTAGCAGTTCCTGACGAAAAGCCGCTTCATGTCTCCAAGCTGAAGAAAGCCCCTTCATACTATAATTGGTGGCATGAATGATTCGGGTAATTCCAGTTGCACCAGGCTTTGCCATTTTAGCTTCCTCTTTCTGATTTGCCCGTTAAAAATTTCAACCATGAAATACACGGACAATAGTAATAAACCTATTATTTAACAGATGATTGGGGGCCTGAGCCCCCAATAATGTAATTTATTGAACATTACGACATTGACTGAAAATATCTAGACCCTTTTCGTAAACTGATGTTTTGACGTCCCAGATACCCAATACAGATGAGAAAATATTATCGTGTGAGTAACGAGTATCAGCGGCTTTCTGCTGCAAACACGCCATATCAACGCCTTTCTCTTTGGTAAATCCAGGTGACATCCACACCTGCATAGGAACACGGGTCTGATCATCCGGTGCAAACTTGTACGGTGTACCGTGTAGGTAAAGCCCTAATGCT
>NZ_CAWMDN010000013.1:0-5050 GCF_963866575.1 Aeromonas sp. L_1B5_3 | reverse complement strand
GCGCTTCGCTTGGTTCTCACCCTCCGGCCTTCGGCCTACGCCCCCGCTCCCTTCGGTCGGGGGGTTGCTGCGCGTTTCGCTTCGCTTCACTTACTGGAGGGCTTCGCCCATGAACACTGACGAATCCAAGCGCCGCCGCCGTGGGCCTGCGCCGCTCGACGCCACGGACAAGCGCGGGCATACCGTTTCGGTGCGCCTCAACGATGCCGAGCTTGCGCGGCTGGATTCGCAGCGTGACGCGGTGCAGATGCAGCGGGGCGAGTACCTACGCGCCGCCGCTCTGCATCGCCTGCCGCCCACCATCCCGGCAGCGAACCGGGAACAGTGGGCAGAGTTGGCCCGCACAGCGGCCAACCTGAACCAGATCGCCCGGCACCTGAACGAAGGGCAGCGGGGCGACGGGGAGCGCATCGGCAAGGCGCTGGGCTTGCAGTTGAGCGCCGAGCTTGCCAACTGCCTGCGATTGCTGGTGCTGGTGCGCGGCGACTTGATAGGCGTCAAGCACGACTCGGAGGACGTGGAAGATGAAAGCGAAGGTTAGCCGTGGTGGCGGTTTTCGCGGTGCGCTGAACTACGTTTTTGACGTTGGCAAGGAAGCCACGCACACGAAAAACGCGGAACGTGTCGGCGGCAACATGGCCGGGAATGACCCCCGCGAACTGTCGCGGGAGTTCTCAGCCGTGCGCCAGTTGCGCCCGGACATCGGCAAGCCCGTCTGGCATTGCTCGCTGTCACTGCCTCCCGGTGAGCGCCTGAGCGCCGAGAAGTGGGAAGCCGTGACGACTGACTTCATGCAGCGCATGGGCTTTGACCAGACCAATACGCCGTGGGTGGCAGTGCGCCACCAGGACACGGACAAGGATCACATCCACATCGTGGCCAGCCGGGTAGGGCTGGACGGGAAAGTTTGGCTGGGCCAGTGGGAAGCCCGCAGCGCCATCGAGGCGACCCAAGAGCTTGAGCATACCCACGGCCTGACCCTGACGCCGGGGCTGGGCGATGCGCGGGCCGAGCGCCGGAAGCTGACCGACAAGGAGATCAACATGGCCGTGAGAACGGGCGACGAACCGCCGCGCCAGCGTCTGCAACGGCTGCTGGATGAGGCAGTGAAGGACAAGCCGACCGCGCCAGAACTGGCCGACCGGCTACATGCCGCAGGCGTAGGCGTCCGGGCAAACCTCGCCAGCACCGGGCGCATGAACGGCTTTTCCTTCGAGGTGGCCGGAGTGCCGTTCAAGGGCAGCGACTTGGGCAAGGGCTACACATGGGCGGGACTACAGAAATCAGGGGTGACTTATGACGAAGCTAGAGACCGTGCGGGCCTTGAACGATTCAGGCCCACAGTTGCAGATCGTGGAGAGCGTCAGGACGTTGCAGCAGTCCCTGAGCCTGATGCACGAGGACTTGAAGCGCCTACCGGTCGCAGTCTCGACCGAGACGGCGCAGACCTTGGAACCGCTGGCCCGACTCCAGCAGGACGTGACGCAGGTTCTGGAAGCCTACGACAAGGTGACGGCCATTCAGCGCAAGACGCTGGACGAGCTGACGCAGCAGATGAGCGCGAGCGCGGCGAAGGCGTTCGAGCAGAAGGCCGGGGAGCTGGACAAGACCATCTCCGACCTGTCCAACAGCCTGTCAGGGCTGGAAACGAGCATCAGCAGCATGAAGCAGACCGCGGAGCAGGTGGCGGACTTGCCGGGCAATCTGGTGAGCGCACAGAAGGACATGACGCAAGCCGCCAACAAACTGACCGAGGCAGCGAACGAGACGCGCCCGCGCCTTTGGCGGCAGGCGCTGGGGCTGATTCTGGCCGGGGCCGTGGGCGCGATGCTGGTAGCGACTGGGCAAGTCGCTTTAAACAGGCTAGTGCCGCCAAGCGACGTGCAGCAGACGGCGGATTGGGCCAACGCGATTTGGAACAAGGCCACGCCCAAGGAGCGCGAGTTGCTGGAACAGATCGTCAATCGGCCCGCGAACTAGATCCGACCGCCTACCTTGAGGCGAGCGGCTACACCGTGAAGCGCGAAGGGCGACACCTGTCCGTCAAGGCTGGCGGTGATGAGGCGTACCGCGTGACCCGGCAGCAGGACGGGCGCTGGCTCTGGTGCGACCGCTACGGCAACGACGGCGGGGACAATATCGACCTTGTGCGCGAGATCGAACCTGGCACCGGCTACGCCGAGGCCGTCTATCGGCTTTCAGGTGCGCCGACAGTCCGGCAGCAACCGCGCCCGAGCGAGCCGAAGCGCCAACCGCCGCAGCTACCGGCGCAAGGGCTGGCAGCCCGCGAGCATGGCCGCGACTACCTCAAGGGCCGGGGCATCAGCCCGGACACCATCGAGCACGCCGAGAAGGCGGGCATGGTGCGCTATGCAGACGGTGGCGTGCTGTTCGTCGGCTACGACCGTACAGGCACCGCGCAGAACGCCACACGCCGCGCCATTGCCCCCGCTGATCCGGTGCAGAAGCGCGACTTACGCGGCAGCGACAAGATCTATCCGCCGATCCTGCCGGGCGACCCGGCAAAGGTCTGGATCGTGGAAGGTGGCCCGGATGCGCTAGCCCTGCACGACATCGCCAAGCGCAGCGGCCAGCAGCCGCCCACCGTCATCGTGTCAGGCGGCGCGAACGTGCGCAGCTTCTTGGAGCGTGACGACGTGCAAGCGATCCTGAAGCGGGCCGAGCGCGTCACCGTGGCCGGGGAAAACGAAAAGAACCCCGAGGCGCAGGCCAAGGCCGACGCCGGGCACCAGAAACAGGCGCAGCGGGTGGCCGAAATCACCGGGCGCGAGGTGCGCCAATGGACGCCGAAGCCCGAGCATGGCAAAGACTTGGCCGACATGAACGCCCGGCAGGTGGCAGAGATCGAGCGCAAGCGACAGGCCGAGATCGAGGCTGAGAGAGCGCGAAATCGAGAGCTTTCACGCAAGAGCCGGGGGTATGATGGCCCCAGCTTCGGCAGATAAGAGCGCCTGTCAGTCGGTGTGATGAACCGACCGACAGGCTAACCATCATCAACCTGAGTAGGAGGCCGATATGGCTATCAACATTATGGAGGCGTTCCAGCAGGAACCGCCACAACTGGACTTCATCTGGCCCGGCTTTCTGGCTGGCACCGTGGGCGCACTGGTGGCCCCCGGCGCGACCGGCAAGAGCTTCTGGGCGCTGGAAGCGGCTATGTCCATCGCTTGCAGCGTGGCAGGCGGTGACGTGGTGAACCTCAAGCCGCAGCACACCGGGCGCGTGGTCTATCTGGCCGGTGAAGATCCCGAACCCGCCCTGATCCGGCGCGTTCACGCCATCGGCCAGCACCTCAACCAGTCAGCCCGCGAAGCCATCGCCGAGAACCTGACCCTTGAGCCGATCATGGGCAAGCGCCTGAACGTCATGGACGAGGAGCACTTGCGCCGCGTCATCGAGTACAGCGCCGGGGCGCGGCTGATCGTGCTGGACACCCTGAGCCGGATTCACAGCCTCGACGAGAACAGCAACGGCGACATGGCGCGGCTTGTCGCCACGCTGGAACACGTCGCGGCCAGCACTGGCGCGTCTGTCCTGTACCTGCACCACGTCAGCAAGGGCAGCGCCCGCGAGGGGCAAACCGACCAGCAGCAGGCAGCGCGGGGCGCATCGGCACTGATCGACAACGCCCGCTGGTGCGGCTTCGTCGCCAAGATGACCGAGGACGAGGCCAAGCGCCTGAGCGACCGCGCCTATGACCGTCAGCCCATCGGCAACGACCGGCGCGGCTTCTTCGTGCGCTTCGGCGTGAGCAAACAGAACTACGACGCCACCCCGCTTGACCAGTGGTATGAGCGCCGAGACGGCGGCGTGCTGGTTCCGGTGGAACTGCTGGAAGTGCCGAACGGCAAGAAGGGGGGCAGCCGTGAGCAAGCATGACCTGACCCACGCCCGGCACGACCCGGCGCATTGTCTGGCCCCCGGCCTATTCCGCAGCCTCAAGCGTGGCGAGCGCAAGCGCGGCAAGCTGGACGTGGTGCATGACTATGGCGACGGTAAGCGCATCGAGTTCAGCGGCCCGGAGCCGCTGGGCGCTGATGACTTGCGCATCCTGCAAGGACTTGTGGCAATGGCTGGGCCGGGTGGCCTTGTGCTGTCACCTGAGCCGCAGACCGAGGCCGGGCAGCAACTCCGGCTGTTCCTTGAGCCGAAATGGGAAGCCTTCCAGCAGGATGCGATGGTGGTCAAGGGCAGCTATCGAGCACTTGCCCGCGAAATTGGCTACGCCAACCCCGACGACACTAAGCCGGTTCGGGAGTGCATCGAGCGGCTTTGGAAGGTGTCCATCATCGCCCAGAACGGCAGGAAGCGGCAGGGCTTCCGCCTGCTGTCCGAGTACGCCAGCGACGAGCAGGACGGAAAGCTGTATGTAGCCTTGAATCCCCTGATTGCTCGCGCCGTCATGGGTGGCGCGCAGCATGTCCGCATCGACATGGACGAGGTGCGGGCGCTACAGACCGACCCGGCGCGGCTGATGCACCAGCGCCTATGCGGCTGGATCGACCCCGGCAAGTCCGGGCGGGTGGAACTGGACACGCTTTGCGGCTACGTCTGGCCGGGGCAGGCAACCAACCCCAATACGCTCAAGACGCGACGCCAAGCGGCTCGCAGGGCGCTTCCTGAGCTTGCCGCATTGGGCTGGGCAGTCAGCGAATACGCAAAAAACAAGTTTGAAATCGGCAGGCCGAAAGCAACGCATCTGCTCGGCCCAGCACCCAAAACACAGGAAATTAGCCATGAGAAATGATTGGGAAACGCCGCCGACAGTCGAAGGGCTGATTGTCCGGGCTTGGATTGGCGAGGATGGGGGAACCGCAGAATTCGGAAAAAATCGTACGCTAAGCTAACGGTGTTCTCGTGACAGCTCTTTGACTAGGCTTTCTAAGGCCATTCTGATAGCCATGACTTCCTGAAAAGCCATGGCTAAAATTTGTGCGGCTAAAAGGGATACCGATGGTAAAGTAAGTTATCCCTGTCGAGATACTGAAAAGCGTTATCCTCGTTTTTCCCAAAACTGTTTTGCCAGTTC
>NZ_CAWMDN010000012.1:0-36346 GCF_963866575.1 Aeromonas sp. L_1B5_3 | reverse complement strand
GAGATGTGTATAAGAGACAGCAATACAACCGATGTGTGACTGATATCCCAGACTTTTTTAGGATGATTGATTTCACAAAGTGGGGTGTTATCATCTACACATAGAGTAAAGGGCAAACCGATCGAAAGGTCGGGACGCAAAGCCACCGGTCTAAGGGTTACCATGCCTAAGACAGCGGAGCCGCCATCTGAGAAGATTGATGTAGTTGTTTATGTGCATCTTCTTCATATTGCGTTGCCCTTTTCGTACCACCCAGTGACGAAAAGGACATTAAAATGAAAGCTCAACACTTCCTCTCCCGCTTATCTCGTAAATCCGCATTGTCAATCTGTTCTGCGTTGCTTGCTGGCACATCGCTGATGCCAATGGCAGCATCTGCATACGATGGCACTGTCACTTTCAGTGGAACCATCTATGAGACCCCATGCAATTTTTCTGACAGCAGCGTGACCTGCTATTCAGGCTCCAGCCAGCAGAGCATGGCTTTGAATAAACTGTGGCAAAGTGGTCAAACCCATCTCTTCAGCAACACCATCAGCTATAAAGTTGCTGATAGTGGCAGCATGACCATTGTGACTGTCAGCTATCTCTGAGGGCCCTTCGCGGCATTAGAGGTGTGTCGCTGGATTTGCGGCTAACAACGGGTCTGCCGCTCTCTAAAACCGGCCAACGCCGGGATGAGAGAGCGGTGGTTAATTCAGTCAACAGACCTGGCCTCAGTAACCGAATGTGATGTTGCTCCCATTTTCGTGATTTCATTCCATACATGAGAATGTCTCATGTGAGCCTTTACTACTGCTGAAGCGCCCTCATACCACCCGCCCGAAAAATAAAGCACATCTTATTGATTTTTATCTTTTTTAAATCGCCATTGATGTTCTTTTGAATCCCTATAGATTGCCTGTCGGTTACAACGCAGACAATAACAAGGGATAAAAATGAATCGTTCAGGTTCCGGGTGGCTGCTATTGGCAGCACCTCTGCTTTTTGCCTCCTCAACACAGGCCAACTACTCCCCCAGCGACTGGCAACAGTATCAGCTGACCGGAGAGTCGAGCCGGCAACTCGCCGCGCGCATCACCGAGATCACCTACGAGCTCAAGGCTCGCAGCACCAGCGCTCCCTATCAGCAGCTCAGGGTCTATCGTCGCTTTGACTGGCAGGGGAGCGACCTCGCGGCTCTCGCCGAGCAGCAGTGTGGCGAGCCCCAGCTCAGGGTGGAATCCGGCTGGCAGATCCGCTTCGTCCGCTGCGAAGATCGGGTTCCGGCCGGCAAGCTGATCCCCGCCAGCAGCTATGACTTCGGCTATGGCATGAAACAGGGCCGCTGGGAGCAGCTGGCCGGCACGCCGACCGCCACCCGCCAGGATCGCCTGCCACTCCCCTCTGCGGTGATCCTGGGACAGAGCCAGCGCGAACTGGACCGCTGTGAACTCAACGCACAGGGGCGCTGCGCCGAGCCGGAGTGGCACTATCAGCCACAGAATTGGCAACAGCTGCATGTACTGGAAGAGAGCCCCAGCGAACGGGATGGCCGGCTGGAGCAGATCTTCTTCCGCCTGCAGCCGAACAGCGGATCTCAGGCGGCCGCTCAGGTGAGCGAGATCCACGTCTGGCGCCGTTATCAGTGGCAGCTCGATCAGCTCACGCCACAGCAGGAGTGCGACGAACCGCAGGAGCGCAAGGAGGGAACCAATACCATCCGCTATCGCATCTGCCGTCAGGTGATCCCGGCTGGCAGCAACGTCGCCGTGACCCTCAAGGACAGTGGTTACCAATACTCGATCGCCGGGGGCGAGTGGCAGCCGCTGCCGGAAACCGACGAGTGGCAGGAGAGCCGGGTACTCAATCGCCCCATCATCCTTGATAGCAAGGAGGAGCAGCTGGAGTGTCGCCGCGCCAACGGCCGCCCCTGCTCGGAGCCCGAGCAACCCGATACGGATCTGCTCGATGCCGACGCCGCCAAGCTGGTGGCCGATGTGAGCGGGCAGAACAGCCCCGCGTGGCAGCCGGACTATGGCCACGACGATGCCAAGCTGATGGCTGTGGTGCGCGGCATGCGTGCCCTGCTGGCGGCCAATCAGCCGACCCATCCGGCGATGGACAAACTGCTCTACTATGTGCGCGCCCACAACTATCACGGCGGCATCAAGCAGGAGAGCGATCAGGTTGCCCGCGCACTGTCTGGCGTCATGATTGACCTGCTCAACCACCCCTTGCTGCTGGGCGCAGAACCGCAGGATCAGGCTGGAACCGTGCTGGAGGCATGGAGTGTGGCCGCCCAGGGGCAGCTGGGGCAGGAAGCCTTCCGGCAAAGCGCCGCGCCCATGCTGGCCCAGCTCAATCAGGCGCTCGGCTATGCGGTGCAACATGCGGCGCAGATCAATGGCCACAAGCCCTGGGCTGACGGGCTGTTCGAACTGCTCAATCTGGTCGATCAGATCGCATCCTATGGCCAGCAGGCGGACTTCACCGCCACCGTGCTGGCGCAGGAAACGGCCATCCGCCAGAACCTGCGTCTGCTCGGCATGAGCGAGCTGGCACTCTGGAAACAGCGTGACGGTTCGCGGGATCTGTTTATCTTCAACAACATCCTCGATGCCCACAGCCGCCTCTATCAGATGATGCGCTACACCAGACCGGACGAGGCAAACAGCTATCGCCAGCAGCTCGACCGCGATGTCATCGCCATCATGCGCCAGCACGGGTTGGTTCCGGGAGGCAACCAGCCCGCGGCCCTGCTGGAAGAGGTCTCTCTTACCCTCTCCAGCTACTACCTCACCTACACGGATCGCACCAGCGAAGCCTGTGTCAGCGGCGAGTTTGCCGGGCTCTGCACCCCAATCCGCATGGAGGATATCCTGCCCTTCGAGCACACCTGTTCACCGACCCTGCGCCTGCGCGCCCAGGATCTCACCCAGGCTCAAGCCGAAGGGATCTGCCGCGAGCTGGGTGAGGAAGAGCAGCATTTCCACCAGCTGATGGAAACCAGCGAACAACCGGTGGCGGATGATCACAACGAGGCGCTGGAGCTGGTGATCTTCAACTCTTCCGCCGACTGGAGCCGTTACGGCGGCGCCCTCTTTGGCGCCTCCACCGACAATGGCGGCATCTACATCGAGGGAGATCCGGCTCGCCCCGGCAATCAGGCCCGCTTCTTTGCCTATGAGGCCGAGTGGAAACGCCCCGCCTTCCAGGTGTGGAACCTGCGCCACGAGTACGTTCACTATCTCGACGGCCGCTTCAACCAGTACGGCAGCTTTGGCCACTATCCCCTCAATCGCACCACCTGGTGGGCCGAGGGGGTGGCGGAGTACATCGCCCATGGCCAGTGCTTTGCCAGAGGTTTGGACAATGTGAGCAACCGCCCCGCCAACCAGCGGCCGACTCTGGCATCCATCCTGCACCTTGATTACGACCAGGGGGGCGAGATGGTCTACTCCTGGTCCTACACGGTGCACCGCTTCCTCAACGATACCGGCCGCAATGCCAGCTGGCTGGCGATGGCGCAGGCACTGCGCAATCCGGATCGGCAGCAGGCGCTGAGCGACTTCGAGGCAGAGCTCGACAAGCTGATCGCCAATGACAGCGCAGCCTATCAGGCGTGGCTGAGCCGGGATCTGTTGCCATGGTGGCAAGCCAACAAGGAGTCGGAAGCCTGCAAGGCCAATGACTCGGCTCACTGATCCGGGCCTGCAAACGTCGAGGGGCTGCCAGCGCAGCCCCTCTTTATATCCGTGATTTCCTGCGACAAGCCCTGCCCCAATGCGTCCCGCTACTGCTATCAAGCCTGACGCCAACAGCCGAGTTGTAATAGAATGCCGGAAGCCATTCCCAATTTCAGACCCAAACCGCATCGCGCATGAAGAAGTTTGCCAAGATCCTCCTCGCCTGCCTGCTGTCACTGCTGGCCCTGATTGCCTCGGTGCTGGCCTATAGCGAGTGGATCGTCTCGGATGCACGCCACTACACCTTCGACAAGGTGAGCGATGTGCCATACAACCGGGTTGCCGTGGTGCTGGGCACCTCCAAATACCTCTCGGGCGGTGGCCCCAACCACTACTTCAAATACCGCATCAAGGCGGCGGCCGAGCTCTACAACAATGCCAAGGTGGACTACATCCTGGTCTCCGGCGACAACGCCACCCTGCAGTACAACGAACCGCGCCAGATGCGGCGCGCCCTGATCAAGGCGGGGATCCCGGCCTCCGCCATCTACATGGATTTCGCCGGCTTTCGCACCCTCGACTCTGTGGTCAGAGCCAAAGAGGTGTTCGGTCAGGATCGCTTTACCGTGGTCTCCCAGGGCTTTCATAACGAGCGGGCCATCTTTATTGCCCGTCACTTTGGCATCGATGCGGTCGGCTTCAACGCCGATGATCCCAGCGCCTATCAGGGCATCCGTACCCGGATCCGCGAGGTGTTTGCCCGGGTGATGGGGCTGGTCGATCTCTACGTGCTGGACAAGGGGCCCAAGTTTCTCGGCGAACCCGTCCATATCGGTCTGCCGATCCCCTGCCTGTCGCTCAGCACCATCGGCACTGTGCAGCCCTGCATCAAGCCGCCCAAGCCTGCCGAAGAGCCGGCCAAACCGGCTATCGAACAGCCGGTTGCCCCCTCAGCAGCCAGTGCCAGCATTGCCTCCTGAGGGTGACGCTTGATCAGGAAAAAACTGCCTGACCTTCGGATAACCAGTAAAAGCAAAACGGCCACCCCATAAGGTGGCCGTTTTCTCTTGGCTAATCCGCTATCAGATATTGTTGGCGGGCGAAGGGAGTGCTATCCCCAGCAGCATGTGATCCATCATCCCCACCATCCGCCCAATCTCGGGTTTGGTGATGGTATCGTTCGCCCCCAGTTGCAGCGCCTTCTGGCGGTTGTCATCACTCATCAGCGAGGAGAACATCACGATGGGCATCTCCTTGTAGGAGGGGGTCTCCCGCAACCGCTTGAGCAGGTGCATGCCGTCCATGCGCGGCATCTCCACATCAGTGATCACCGCGTTGACGAAGCCGGTCACCGGCATCCTCTCCTCCTGGGCCAGACGATCGAAATCCGTCATCATTTCCAACCCCTCTCCCCCATCCTTGGCCGTGATCACGTTATAGCCGGCGGTGCGCAGGGTGGTTTCGATCATCTTGCGGATAAAGGCCGAGTCGTCCACCACCAGAATGGTTTTGCTCTGACGCAGTGCCATCATGCGATCGTCGATGATAACCTTGCGATCCTGAGTGACGTCGTACTTCTCCATGCTGAGTTCGGGGTTGATATCGGCGATGATCTTCTCGAAATCGAGGATCATGATGAGGTTGCCATCGCGCCTGACCACGGCCACCACGCAGTCGTTCTCTCCCGCCTCCAGAAACTGGCTGGGTGACTCCACATCCTCCCAAGAGACCCGGTGAATCCGGCTGACGCTGTCGATAAGAAAGCCGTTGGCCATCTTGTTGAAGTCGGTGACGATCACCACCTTGTGGCTGGGGTCGGGGTTGGTCTTGATGCCGAGCCACCCCGCCAGATCCACCAGCGGAATGAGGCGATCCCGCAGTGAGAATACCCCCACCATGTGGCGCTGGGCGTTGGGGTAATCGGTGGTTTCTGGCACCCGGATCACCTCGCGCACCTTGGCGACGTTGATCCCGTAGTAGGCGATCTTCTCGCGCCCGTCCGGCAGCTGCTTCTTGAGGTGAAATTCGATGATCTCGAGCTCGTTGGTGCCGCTCTCGGTCAGAATGGATTTACGCTCTTCCCCGTCTTTGGCCATCATGGTGACTCTCATGCTCTGGTTGCGCAGGCAGCACTCCGCTGCGGTTTTCCCTCAGTATAGGAATGGAATTCGCCCAGCGGCTCGGATCTCGGCAAGATTGCAGCCTTAACTGCTTGATCCCTCGGGCTGGCACGATCGTATCTGCCAATAAGGACAAATCCATGCGCTGATAAGGAGCCAGAGATGAGTGAAGGTGTCGTCGTGATTGGCGCTTCTGGCGGTATCGGGGCGGCTCTGGTAGCACACTGGCTGGCGGCTGGTGTCGGGCCAGTGATTGCCATCAGTCGTCAGCCCGCACCAGCAGGAGCCTCTTCGCCGGCCCTGCACTGGCTATGTTGTGATTACAGCGATGAGCAGATGACAGAAGTGGCGGTCCGTATCGCGGAGTTGGCGCCGAGACCCCATCGGGTGGTGATCTGCAACGGCATCCTGCATCAGGGGGAGATCCAGCCGGAGAAGCGGCTGGAAGCACTCAATCTCGCTGCCATGACCCGCCTCTACCAGACCAACGCCTTGCTGCCGCTGCGCTGGATCAGCCAGCTGTTACCGCTGTTTGGCCGCGAGCCTTGCACTCTGGCCGTTCTCAGCGCCCGAGTCGGCAGCATTGGCGACAACCGGGCTGGCGGCTGGTATGGCTATCGCGCATCCAAGGCCGCCCTCAACATGCTGCTCAAGTGTACAGCCATCGAGCTGGCCCGGCGGGCGCCCGGCGTCAAATTGCTGGCCTTCCATCCCGGCACCGTGGATACCCCACTCTCCCGCCCGTTTCACGCCAATGTACCGGCGGGAAACGTGCAGAGTCCCGAGCTGGTAGCCGACCATCTGGTGCAGTTGATGAACCGGCTGCAACCGGATGGCGAACTGAGCTTTCTCGACTGGCAGGGCAAACCTATCGAGTGGTAGGGGAGATCACGAGACGCGCCAGCAGTGCCCGCAACGCCTTGATAACGGCTGGCTTGCCCGCCAGCTGCAACCTCGCAGCCAGCCCCGCCCACTCTACGTATTGCCAGATGGTGGCGATCAGCAGATAACGTTCGTCAGGAGTCAGTGAAGCCAACACATCCAGATTGCGCGCCAGCCACAACTGCAAGCTCGACTGGCTCAGTTCGAACGGCTTGTGATGCAGGGCAAAGCATTCGAGTTCATCGCGCTCGAACTCGCCAAGCTCCGGCTCGGTGACGGTACTGCCTTGCAGGCATTGCCATACCAACTCGGGATCCAACGCGCTCAACTCGCCCGCCAGCAGGGTCGGCAGCTGGCGTACAAAACGCTGCTGCCATTGATTCAACTCGGGCTCATGCTCGGGTTTCAGCGCTTTGAGCAGCAGGGCAGCGTGGCAGCCGCTGGCCGCATCCCGCTGCAGGCCGATGCGCAGCACCGCCAGCCCGGCCTTGCGCCAGAAGGGGAGCAGGTCGGCGCTGGCCGAAAAGGCCGAGCCGAGGTAGTCGGTGCCAATCTGACGATAGTGCTCCTCAAGCTTGCCAAGCAGTAGCGACCCCAACCCGTGGCGATGCAGCTCGGGATGGATGGCGATACGCATCACCCGGGCGTAGCTGCGCCCCCCCGCCGTTTTGAAACCGGCGTGGGCCAGCAGCGACTGGGGCAGCAGATGGCCGCGCGGACGGCGACGCCCGGCCCAGATCGCCTCGGCAAGTTCAGGGTCTATCCCCCCTTCCCGCGCTACCAAGGCCACTCCCAGCAGGCTCGCATCCTGCTCCAGCAGATGGATGTCGAGATCCGGGCTCTCCAGCAGGGATCTAAGATCGCTCGGCGAGGTCTGGTAGTGAGCCAGCACCAGCAGGCCGAACAGCTGGTTGAGCAACGCCTCGTCGCTGGCCAGCGCCTCCTGACTGACCAGACGCCAGCTCGGGCTGGTCGGCGGCAAGGGAGTTGCCACTTCGGCATTGAGGCCGAGCAGGCGGAAAATCAGCGGCTCCAGCGGATCGCGCTCACTCCAGCGAATGGGCTCAGAGAGGTGGATCTCCTGCCACTCCGGGGTCTGGCTATCGAGCACCCGCTTGAAGCGCAGGTGAAAACCGCGCCCCGTCCCCTCGTAACCGTGCTCGGTGGTGGCAAAGACAATACGGCTGTGGCGGGCCAGCATGGCCTCAAGCAGCGGGGTCGGAATGGCGGCCGCTTCATCCACCAGCAGCAGATCGGGATTCATCGCCTCGTGCACCAGCCGATCCGGCGAACAGTAGCTCAGCCCGCTCAGCTGTTCAGGTGTGGTATCTAAGCCGCGCGCGGCGTGGCCAAACAGGGTCGCCACCGTCGCCTGCGAGGGAGCCGTCACCACTATGTTCAGCCCGGGCTGCTGGCGCAGCAGCTCGGCGGCGGCCAGCCCCAGCAGCGCACTCTTGCCACGACCGCGGTCGGCACTCAGCACCAGCGGCCGGCGGCGATGACCGTGCAACACCTTGTGGATAGCGGGCAGTGCCCGCGCCTGATCGCAGCTCAGCCTGCGTTCGGGCCCAATCGGTTGCCAAGGCTGCGAGCAAACCGGCGGCTCCAGCGAGAGGGCAGGATCCCCCGCCAGCAACCGCACCAGTCGGGCGATAAAGCCGTGGCCGGCCCGACCGGCATCCTCCGGCTGGGCCACCAGCCGAATCCGATCGGGATCCGGCCATGCGGGCCACTGCGCTCTGGGTGGCGTCAACAGCAACAGCAAGCCACCGGCGCGCAGAGTGCCCGCCAGCGCCCCGAAGGCATCGGGATGAAAGCCGCTGAAGGCGTTGAACACCAGCGTGTCGCACTCCTGACCGAGCCGCTGCAGCGCCTTGGCGGCCGGTTGCGGGGCATAACACTCGGGCCCGGCGCCAAGCCAGAAGACGGTCTCGCCGAGCAGGGATTGGGCGCGGGCAATGCAGTCGGCCTCCTCCCCCTCCAGCCAGATCAGGCGCCGCTCGCCGGCGCGGGCCAGCGCCTCGCGCAGGCTGTTGAGCTCAGGCGGCGTCATGAAGCCTGGCTGTCAGCCGGTTTGCGGGGCTCGAACATGCGATCCCCCATCTGATCGATAAAGGTGTGGGCCTTCTGCACCATGAAGCGCTCGGCATCGGCCGGGTTGGCAAACAGATCGGAGCGGATAAAACGGTGGGTTTGCAGCACGCCATCCACCTCTTTGGTGATGCGGCCTGCCAGCCGGTACTGGCCACCTTCGGCCATGGGTTCCGGATAGATGAGATAGCCGGCATATTCGGTGGGGGTGACTTCCGCAACCTTGGCTGGCTCGCCCCCGAACAGGGCGCTGAACAGTTTCTTGAGCATGATGGTTTCCTCTGTATCAGGGCATTCTCCCCAAGGGGGTGACAAGTGGCAAGCGGGGGATCTTATTACCAATGGTTATTTGCATTGCGAACCACTCTCATTTAGATTTCACTCAATTTCATATGAGGTAATCCACCATGTACGTCTGTTTGTGCCGCGGCATCACAGATACCCAGATCCGCAAGGCGGTGCAGTCAGGTAACAGCGAGTTCCGCCAGCTCAAGCAGTCGCTCGAGGTGGGCGCCCAGTGTGGCAAGTGCGTGCGCATGACCATGGAGATCATCGCCGCCGAACTCGACAAGCTGGAGCAGGAGCAAACCCCGCTCTACTACGAAGTGGCCTGATCCGCCGCCATCCCGAAGTCGTCATGTTTCTCGACTAAGCTCTGATGATTGCCACCTCAGGCACGAACCAAGGAGCACTGTCGATGAAAGGAGACCCCAAGATCATTGCCCACCTCAACAAGGTGCTGGCCAATGAGCTGATTGCCATCAACCAATACTTCCTGCACGCCCGCATCTACGATGACTGGGGCCTCAAGGCGCTCGGGCACAAGGAGTACCACGAATCCATCGACGAGATGAAGCACGCCGACGAGCTGGTCAAGCGGGTGCTGTTTCTCGAAGGGCTGCCCAACCTGCAGGATCTCGGCAAGCTGCGCATCGGTGAAACGGTGGAAGAGATGCTGCGCTGCGACCTCTCGCTGGAGATGGATGCCATTCCCGACCTGAAAGTGGCCATCGCCTACGCCGAATCGGTGCAGGATTACATCAGCCGCGACCTGTTTCAGGAGATCCTGGAAGATGAGGAGGAGCATGTGGACTGGCTGGAGACCCAGCTCGATCTCATCGATCGCATCGGGCTGGAGAACTACCAGCAGGCACAGTTGCATCACGGCTCCTGACCCTCCAAAGAACTCAAATGAAGAGACCCGCTGCTGGCGGGTCTCTTCATTTGGGCCACCATTGCCCGAAAACTTTCCGGCAGGATCACAGTTAATACGCCCGACACAGCATCTGTCATGGCTTTCGATTAGGATACGGCTCAATTCCAATCACAATGCTACGGATACCTTCATGGAACAGATTGCACGCGAGATGGCTCCCCACAAGCGGGTGGCACTGGTCGCTCACGACAACATGAAAACCCCTCTGCTGAACTGGGTCATGCGCCGCAAGGAGGAGCTCAAGCTGCACCACCTCTATGCCACCGGCACCACCGGCACCATGCTCGGCAAAAAGGCCGAGCTGCCCATCACCTGCCTCTTCTCCGGCCCCATGGGTGGCGACCAGCAGCTTGGCGCCCTGATTGCCGAAGGGAAGATCGACGTGCTGATCTTCTTCTGGGATCCCCTCAATGCGGTGCCGCACGATCCGGATGTGAAGGCGCTGCTGCGACTGGCTGCGGTGTGGAACATCCCGGTTGCCACCAACGAAGCGACCGCCGACTTCATCATGGATAGCCCCCATATGCGGCAGGCGTTCAGCGTGCAGATCCCGGACTACGCCGGCTACCTCAAGGCACGTACCGAGTAACAGATACACCAAGGGCCGCAGCAAGCGGCCCTTGTTATTGCCGGGGATAGCCCCAGGTCAGCACGAATTGACCGGAAGATCGGCCAGCGGGATTTGCCGGCACTGATGAAACAAGCCGCTGGCGTGGTCGCGGGATTATTTCACCGGCGCAACAAACAAATTTTATAGCCAGCGTTTATTGAAACAATCTTGTTTGGCGCTGACGCCTGCCACTCAGGCAGAGGGGTGAGAGCAAACCTCCGATCGTCCCTTCTGGCCGTTCAAAGCGCCTGGGCGAGGATCCGCGCCACCTGATCCGGGTCGATATCCTGCTGCTCCCCGAGTGCGGTACGCCCGACCCGCTTGAGATTGGAGCAGACCGCCGGAATGCAACTTTCGCTAAGGCCATAGTCAGAGAGGCGGGTACCGAGGCCCATCTGCTGGAAGAACTGCTCGGTGCGGATAATCGCCTCTTCGATGCGCAGGGCATAATCCTCGCGGCTGGAGTGCCACACCCGCTCGGCAAACTGGGCCAGCTTCTCCTGCTTCTGCGCAGCCCGCTCCCGCAGCAGGGCGGGCAGCACTACCGCCAGACTCTGGCCATGGTCGAGCCCGTAAAGCGCCGTCAGCTGATGGCCGATGGCGTGAGAAGCCCAATCCTGCGGCACCCCGCAACCGATAAGGCCGTTGAGCGCCAGACTGGCCGCCCACATCAGATTGGCCCGCACCTGATAGTTGGTCGGCTCCGCCAGCGCCTTGGGGCCGTTTTCCACCAGCACCTGCAGCAGCCCCTCCGCCAGCCGATCCTGTACCTCGCCCCCCACCGGAAAGGTGAGGTACTGCTCGGCGATATGGACAAAGGCGTCCACCACGCCATTGCCGGTCTGGCGCGGTGGCAGGCTGTAGGTGGTGGTCGGGTCGAGCACCGCAAACTGCGGCTGCACCAGCGGGCTTCTGAAGGAGATCTTCACATCCCCCCGGCTCACCACCGAGGTGGGATTGCTCTCGGAGCCGGTCGCCGGCAGGGTCAGCACGCAGCCCATCGGCAGCGCCTTGTGCACGCTTGCCTGCTTGCCGCAGATATCCCAGGGATCATCCCCCTCGTAGCAGGCTGCGGCCGCGACAAACTTGGTACCATCGACTACCGAGCCGCCACCGACCGCCAGCAGGAAGTCGATGCGCTCGCGTTTCACCTGCGCCACCGCCTCCATCAACAGCTCGAATCTGGGGTTGGCGCCGATGCCGGAAAACTCCTGCCACGTCACCCCCTCCAGCGCCCGGGTCAACTGCTCATACACCCCGTTCTGCTTGATGCTGCCACCGCCGTAGAGCACCAGCAGCCGGCTGCCGGGCGGGATCAGTTCGGGAAGGCTGGCGATCTGCCCCTCGCCGAAACAGATGCGGGTCGGATTGGCATATTGGAAGTTGTACACGGCGGACTCCTCGACTGGCTCAATGCGCGGACATTGTGCGCCTGTGGGGAGGTGAGGTCAAAAGAGGTGGCAGAAGCTTGCCCATCGGCGGTCGACACTGGCCCATCTGTGCCGACCGGGTATCTCTCACAACAGTGACGGGATCAGGCGGTTTTGGCCTCATCTTTGGATGAGCTCTTCTTGCCGGTCAGGCGATCCATCGCCTCTTTCAGCATCGCATCTTTCTGCTCGTTGAGCGGCTTGCTCTGCTCGGCCCGCTCTTCCGGGGTCAGCTTCTTGTTGTCGGCGATAGCCTTGAGTTTGTCTTCTATCTCGTTGAATTTCTTGCGATCAAACCCGAGCGCCTTGTCCACCAGCTGCTGCACCACGCCCCCCTTGTCGGAGCTCATGTCGAGCGCCGGCGGCAGCTTGCTGTTCTTGGCCAGATGTTCATAGGTGAGCACCTGCTGGGCCTGACCGGTCATACGCTGGGTGGAGAGGCTGACCATCTCCTCCCAGCCACCACCCTGACCACCGCTACTGGCACTGTTGAGGGTGGCGAGGGCGCGGTTGTTGGAAGCGCTCTGGGCAAGCTGCTGGCTGTAGGGTTTGATATCCATGAAGACTCCCGTTCTGTGTGCCGACCCGCCGGAGCGGGCCGACTGAATGCGGCGGTATGGGGTCTGGCCCCACCTTTGACAATAAAACCAGCAAGTTACAGGCCAACTTGTCAGATTGGGCGAGATCCCCGCGCTGGCAAGCTTGCCAGCAGTTACAGCCCCGACGCAGCGTCAGAATCATGACTCATCCGCTGCTTTTACCCCGATTTCCGACACATACCGCTGCCTCAAAAACGCGGCACAATATAAACCGCAGGAACGTTCCGTCGATCACAAAACAAACAACCACGCAGGAATACAATTTTGGCGCACCATCGGGCAAGCAAGCAGCGTTATGGATGATATATTTGCGAATTCAACCAGATGCAGACCTGTCTACCGTCGGATCTCCGACCCAGTCCGGTTACTCCCGGCCGCTTCTCCCGCCCCCTGACGCGCATCCACCGCAACCTTTCGGGCATAACTATGAAAAAACACACCTTGAGTCTTCTCTCCGCCACCCTGCTCACCCTGCTTGGCACCAGTGCCGACGCCTGTACCGGCCTTATCGTCGGCAAGGGGGCCAGTGCCGATGGCAGCGTGATGATCGCCAGAAACGAGGATTTTGGCGTCAACAACTGGAACAAGTACCTCGCCTTCCGGCCCGCGCAGCAGAACGAGGGCAAGGTCTGGAAACTGGGCAACGGACTGGAAGTGCCGATGCCAAAGGCGTTTTTCGCCTACTCAGCCATTCGTGACTGGGATGCCACAGCCAGCGACCCGGACGGCAAGTATTACGAGGAGCGCGGCATCAACGAGTTCAACGTCGCCATTTCGGCCACCACCAGTGCCGAGGTCAACGACAAGGCCCAAAAAGCCGATCCGCTGATCGAGAAGGGAGTGATTGAAGCCATCATCCCCACCCTGATCCTGCCACAGGCCAAAACGGCCAAAGAGGGGGTCGAGCTGCTTGGCCGCTATGTGGAGCAATATGGCGCCGGTGAGGGCAACAGCCTCTATCTGGCGGATGTGAACGAGGCCTGGCTGATGGAGATCGGCTCCGGCCACCACTGGATTGCGGTGCGGGTGCCGGACGACAGCTACGCCATGGTGGCCAACGGCCTGCGGATCCACGGCGTCAATCTCGACAGCGCCGATGTGCTGCACTCGCCCAAGCTGCTGGAGTTTGTACGCGAACACAAACTGCTGGATAACGCCGATCCGAAAGAGTTCAACTTCGCCAAGGCGTTCGGGGTCATCGCTGACCCGTATAACGTGGATCGGGAGTGGCTCGGCCAGAAAATGCTGACCGCCAGCCATCCGCAGCCGACCCGGCAGGCGCAATATCCGCTCTTTATGAAGCCGGATGCCCCCATCGCCGTGCCGGACGTAGCCAAACTGCTGAGCGCCACCTATGAGGGCACCCCGCTGGCGGGCAAGGCGGAGCGGCCGATCCGCATCGATCGCCAGCTGGAATCCCACGTCATCCAGCTGCGCAAGGAGATGCCCAAAGAGCTGCAGGGATTGATCTGGCAGAGCTACGGCGTGCTGGCCGAATCTGTGATGGTGCCACTCTACAACACCCTGGAATCCTACCCCCTGCCCTATCGCAGCGGCAGCGACAGCTACTCCGATGACTCCGCCTACTGGCAGTTCCGCAGCCTGACCGCGCTGGCCAGCGCTGATCCGGACAAGTACCTGCCGCTGCTGCGCGGCGTCTGGAGCAAGGAGAGCAGCAAGCTTTACAAGGAGGTGGCCCTGCTCGACAAGAGCCTGAAGCAGGCCTACGCCAGCGACAAGGCTACCGCCATCGGGCTGGCTGCCGACTACTCCTATGGCCAGTTGGAGCAGACCTATCAGATGGCCAAAACGCTGCGCTACAAGCTGATGACTGATCTCACCAAGCGCACCGAGAAGAAGTATTCGCCGGAGGAGTTCAAGAAGATCATGAGCCTGTAATCGGCTCGCCAACGCAAAGAGGCTCCCAAGGGAGCCTCTTTCGTTTCAGCCAATCCAGCGATCAGCGACGGCTGATATTGAGCGGGCCGAAGGTCTGCGCCACCGGCATGATCTCGATGCTGTTGATGTTGACGTGAGCCGGTTGCTGGCTCACCCAGAGCACGGTATTGGCGATATCTTCCGGCTGGATCGCCTCCACCCCCTGATAGACGGAGGCCGCCTTGGCATCGTCACCGTGGAAGCGCACGTTGGAGAACTCGGTGCCGCCGCACAGGCCCGGCTCCACGTTGGTGACGCGGATGGCGGTGCCCGCCAGATCGGCACGCAGGTTGAGGCTGAACTGCTTCACGAACGCCTTGGTGGCGCCGTAGACGTTGCCGCCCGGATAGGGATAGGTGCCGGCAATCGAACCGATGTTGATGACGTGGCCGCGATTGCGCGCCACCATGCCCGGCAGCAGCAATCGGGTGAGCAGGGTCAGACCGCTGATGTTGGTGGCGATCATCTGCTCCCAATCTTCCAGATCCGCCTTGTGGGCCGGCTCCAGCCCCAGCGCCAGACCGGCGTTGTTGACCAGCAGATCCACCTCGCTCCATTCGGCCGGCAGAGTGGCGATGGCGGCGCGGGTGGCCGCCTTGTCCTGCACGTCGAACGCCAGCGGCAGGAACTGCGCGCCCAGCTCGTCGGCCAGCGCGGCCAGCCGCTCGGCACGGCGACCGGTACCGATCACCTTGTAGCCCGCCTGCACCAGCTGACGGCTGATGGACTCACCAAAACCGGACGAGGCGCCCGTTACCATTGCTATCATCTGAACCTCCATTATCTCAACCGATATTGTTATTTATGTTGTTGAAACCAATCTGATTTATTCATCGCTCAATTCACGTCCGGTCGCCTTGCGCCAGACAAATGCCGCCAGATGGAGCAGCAAGAGGGCCGAGCCACCCAGCGCAAACAGCAAGCCGGTGAGGGCGTTGACCGAGGTATCGGCGCCACACCACCACCAGACCAGCCAACCGACCATGCCGATGGCAAAGGTCTGGCCGGCGCAGACCGGGCAGCGCCCCAGCTTGGCCCTGATGGCGGTAGCAAGACAGTTGTCGCAGCTCATCCCCTCTCCTCTTCCCTCCTCTCTCCGGCCAGCTTCAGCACCAGCCGATGGGCATGCTGACCCGGGCCATAGTAGTCGGGCAGCCGCTGGGTGGCTTTGAACCCCAGCCCCCGATAGAGCGCCAACGCCTCGGCATTGGCATCCGCCACCTCCAGCCGGATCGCCCCCCAGCCAGCCTCCTGCCCTTCGCGGATCACCTGCTCCAGCAGGCGCCGCGCCCAGCCCTGACGGCGGATGGTCCAGCGGATGGCGAGGGTCTGCACGATGAGGCGATCCCACCCCTTGTGCTCCAGCAGGCAGAGATAGCCCATCAGCTGCTCCTTCTCATCCAGCACCAGCAGGGTGCGGCCTCTGGCCTGGGCGAGCAGATAGTGCCAGCGACTGCGGCCAAAGGCGACCTCGGGAGGAAAACAGTAGCGTTCCAGTTTAACGATGGCGCCCAGATCGTTGGGTCGGGCGGCGCGGACGGTCAACACGGGGAGTCCTTGTTCGGTTATTTATCCTCAGCACCAAAAATGCGACTTGTATCACAAGTTACCAAGGCAGAATATTAGGCACTGTAACCTCTTGTTTCCCCTCGCGCCATTGTCGTGCTTGTCGGTGCATCGAAGCCCACTGGGGATCCTGCCGCTTAAGGCAGTTTCATCTGTGGAGCTGAAAATATGAGTACCTACGTCATCGTCGAAGAGCTGGGCGACTGGCCCTGCCATGCCGATTATCTGCTGACCGCCCGCACCTACCTGCAACACGGAGTGCCCACCACCGGCGGCCGCCCCCGCATCATCAACCTCTGCCGCAATCTGGAACACCTCAGTGCCGGCTACTACTGCTCACTGCTGGCCCAGGCCCGCGGCCACCACTGTCTACCGGGTTTACAGGCCATCAGCCAGCTGCAACCCCAGCAGCCACCGGCCAAGCTGTGGCGAAAATTGCAGGGCTGGCTGGCCCAGCAGAGCGAGGACCGAATCCGGGTACGCGCCATTTTCGGCCAGTGCGAAAAGAGCGAGCTGGCGGGGCTGGCCCGCTACTACTACGGCCTGAGCCAGCTGCCGCTGCAAGAGCTGACCCTCAAGCGCGGCCGCCACGGCTGGTCGGTGCGCCAGCAGCAGAGCCTGTCACCGCTGGAACTGAGCACGAGCGAGAAAGAGTTGATGCTGCACCACGCCCAGGCACTGGTGGGCACCGGCGACCAGGAGCAGGCGGCGCCGCTCTACCAGCTCGCCATTCTGGTCGACCCCAACGACGGCCGCGCCAGCAGCGATGCCCTGGCGCTGGAGCGCTTTATCAAGGCGGCCGCGGCGCAGGGGATCCGGGCCGAAATTCTGGCGCCGTCCGCCATCGAGCGGCTGCCGGAGTTCGATACCCTCTGGCTGCGCTCCGAGACGGCGGTCGGCCACTACACCTTCGAATTTGCCCGCCGCGCCGAGCAGCTCAAGATGCCGGTGATCGACAGCTCCCGCGCCATCCTCGCCTGCAGCAACAAGCTCTATCTCTACGAGCTGATGGTGCGCAGCGGCGTGCCCATGCCACCCACCATGGTGGTGACCCGCCGCGGCCGCCACCACGTGGACGAACTGGTGCAGCGCCTCGGCCTGCCGTTGATGGTGAAGGTGCCCGACGGGGCACAGGGGCGGGATCTGGCCATGGCCAGCGACGAGCAGCAGCTGGCTCGCCTGCTGGACGAGGGGCTGGGGAGATCCGCCCTGCTGCTGGTGCAGAGCCGGATCCCCGCCGAGTTCGACTGGCGCATCGGCTTTCTCGATGGCTCACCGCTGTTTGCCTGCCGCCGTTTCCGCCCCGAGCCCGGCAACCGCATCCGCCGTCGCAAGCACCCTCTCGACATGAGCCGGATCGAGGCGCTGCCACTGAACGAAGTGCCAGAACGGGTGCTGCAAACTGCCCGCCGTGCGGTGCATCAGCTCGGCAACGGCCTGTTCGGGGTCGACCTGCGCCAGCAGGGTCGCGACTGCGTGCTGCTGGAAATCATCGACAATCCCTGGATACGTGGCGATATTGAGGACAGAGAGGCAAAGGACCTCTACGAGCGCCTCGCCCGCGCCTTCCGCCAGCGGCTGGAGAACCGGGGGCAGAGCGCGGCCGGATAACAACAAGCATCGATTGCAGAGGTGGATATGATGACGACTGATTGGTGGGACATTGCGCCCCTTGGCTGGGAGAACATCCTGGTCTGTCTGGTGTGCGGTACTCTGGTAGGGCTGGAGCGCCAGCTACGCGGCAAGCCGGTCGGCATCCGCACCTCCTCGCTCATCATCCTCGGCACCTACTGCTTTCTCGCCATCGGCGCCGCCCTCAGCCCCCAGAGCGCCGATCAGGCACGGGTGCTGGGCCAGCTCATCACTGGCATCGGCTTTCTCGGTGCCGGGGTGATGATGACCCGGGATGGTCAGGTACTGGGGGTCACCTCCGCCGCCACCGTCTGGATGCTGGCCGCCCTCGGCGCCCTCATCGGCATGCAGATGCTCCATCAGGCGCTGCTGCTCACCGGTGTCACCCTCTCCATTCTGGTCGGTGTCGACTATCTGGAGACCAGCTTCAAGAGCCTGCGCCGCGGAGTCCACAACCGGCTGGAGAGCTGGCGCAATGGCAATGGTCACCCGCCAGCCGCTCCCCGCCCGGATGAGCTGGGCAGCGGCATCGAGAAGTAGGACGACGTCGCAACGGGCATCGCCATGAAAAAAGGGCTCCGCTATGGAGCCCTTTGCGTTGGCTCGTGGTCGCGCTATTGCAACAACAGGAAGCGACCGGTGAGGGGGGGCAACTCCACCGTTACACTGCTGCCGCCGATGGCCAGACTCTCGCCGCTCTGCAGATCCACCAGCGCACTGCCGCTGCGCAGTTTGCCGACCGGCACTGCATAGCTCAGGGGGGTGCTCGAGACGTTGAGCAGGTAGACGATCTGCTCCGCCGCCGTCTCCTTGATGTCGCCATAGAGGCTCCCCTCGGCTACCAGCTTGATCCGTTCCCCCTGATAGAGGGCGGGGTGTTTGGCGCGCAGGGCCAGCAGCTGACTGAGCCACTGTTTCAGCTCGCTCTGCTCACTGCCCGGCACAAAGCCGGTGACTGCGGGTACCTTGCCGTCGCTGCGGGCCACGTGATCGTCACAGAGCCCCAACGCCGCGCAGTCACCGCCTACCTTGGTGGCAAAGCCCGGCACCTCGTCGCCAAACTCCTCGCCATAGTAGAGAGTGATGGGGCCGGAGCGGGCAGCAAGGAAGCTGAAGGCCGCCTTGTGGCGCTGCCAGTACTCCGCCGGATTGAAATGACCTCGCTCCAGCAGATCGCCGAAACGCACCAGATCGTGGTTGCCGAGCATCAGGTTCGGCATGGCGTGATTCGGGTAGTTCTCCACCTTGTTCCAGCTGGCGTCGAGCACGCTGGCCCCCTGCCCGCCCTTGCCGGACTCCTCCACCGCCAGCGCCTGTACCAGGCCGTAGCGCAGCGGGAAGTCGAACGCCGAGGAGAGCGCCGGATTGTCGCTGCTGCCGTAAGCCTGGGCGCGGATCTCGTCGGCCCCCTTCCATACCTCGCCCACCATATAGCCGAGGGTGCCCCACTGCTGACCGGCGGCCTTGCGCGCCGCGCTGGCCTGCTCCACCTCGCGGCGAATGACGCGCCACTCATCGAGGCTCAGCTGATAGGCTTGATCGAGACGCCAGCCGTCGATGCCGTACTGCTCGACCCAGTAGCGGGCCACCTCCTTGAAGTAGGCGAGACTCCGGGGCTGGCTGTAATCCACCAGCTGACCCGGATAACCGGCACCGCCACTCTTGAGGGCGGGCAGCAAGCCTGCCGGTGAAGGTTTGCTCACCCCCACCTTGTTGACGTGGCCAAACACCCCGTCGAGGAAGACGTAGAGGCCGCGCTGATGCGCCCCATCCACCAGCTTTTTCAGCTGGGCGTTGCTGCCGAAGTTGGGGTCCACGTTGAAGAAGTCGCAGGCGAAGTAGCCGGTGGCATCGAGCTTGTCGTCACCCCCTTGCCCCGCGCAGGAGTCGAACACCGGGGTGAGCCAGATGGCGTTGACGTTGAGGCTCTTGATGTGGTCGAGGCTGTCGATGATCCCCTGCAGATCACCGTTGTGGCGGGAGGGGCCGTAACCGACGCCGTAGTTGGCGCTGCCGTCACCGTCGACGAAGGACTCCACCATCACCTGATAGATGCGCAGATTGCAAGCGAGTTGCTCATCGCCGTAGCAGGCCCGACTGGCCGTGGCGACCGGAGGATTGACGGCGGGAGGCGTACTCCCCCCGCCAGAACTTCCACTGCCGCCGCAAGCGGCGAGTAACAGGGCGGCCCCGATGAGGCCGCCATAACGCAACGTTCCCTGTTTCATTGTCATGTTCCCGCTGTGAGCACAAGTGTCTGAATGCACCTGCTTTTCGCCATGATAGCGAGCGCTCGCAGAGGGGTCTGTGACTGAAAACGTTACCCGCTCGTCTTGCTCAGAGCACGCCGTCGGAGGCAAAACGGTAGTTGACCGAGATCCAGTAGGCACGACCCGGCTCGGGAATGCGGCCGCTCTGCTCATAGCCCAACCCGGCCTGACTGCTGTGTACCGACTTGGAGAGGTGCTCGTAGTAGAAGGTGTCGAACAGGTTGTCTACCCCGGCCGAGAGCTGCCACCCCTTGGCAAACTGCCAGGCGCCGCTCAGGTTCATGGTGAAGAAGCCCGGAGTCTCGCCCTGATCCTGACCGGCGACCGTGCCGGAGCCCACATCCACCCGATCCTGCGCCGCCACGGCGCGGCCCAGCAGGGTGAAGCTCAGCGCTTCGTCCGGCTGCCAGCCCAGCGCCAGCTTGCCATCGAGGGGCGGCATCTGCGCCAGCGGTTTGTTGTCGCTCTGGTTTTCGCCGTAGACCACAGCCAGACCACCATCGAGACGCCACTGCTCGGCAAACTGCCAGCGCCCCTCCAGCTCGCCGCCCCGGGTCTGGGCATCGATGTTGCGCACCTGGTTCGACTTGTTGTTGTAGAGCAGGTAATCCTTGATGTTGGCGCTAAAGAGGGAGAGGGTCAGATCCAGCTCGCGGCTGCGCAGGGCCAGCCCTGCGTCCCACTGGCGGCTGCGCTCCGGGTTGAGGGTGAACGGGGTGCTGTCCTTGCTGCGCTCCCAGTAGTCCGGCGCCCGCTCTGCCTGTCCCCACGCCAGATAACTGGACCAGCGAGGCGACCACTGATACTCGTAGCGACCAAAACCGCTGTCGAGGTACTCGGTCTCGCTGTAGAGGGTCTGATCACCCGCACCATAACGGGTGGTCTCGACCCGATCCTGACGATACCCCCCCTTGTAGCTGTGGAGCCCCTGCTGGCGCCCCAGCTCGGCAAAGCCGCCCTGCTGCTCGAAACGCAGGGTGCGCTGGCGATCCTTGGTGGCATAGTCGACGCCACTCCGGCTGCGGTGCTGATCCCGGTTGCTGTCGAGCCCGGCGGTCAGCAGCCAGTCGGCTGGCAGAGCGATGTCGTTGGCCCAGCGCCCGCCGGTGTTGCGGCGATCCGGGTTGGAGAGCATCTTCATGCCGCTGTTTGGCCGCAGACTGAAGTTGTCCATGATGTGGTCGATGTAGTTGTCCCACAGGGTCAGCTCGCTGCGCTGCCAGTGAGTGGTGATCTCCTCCTGCTTGAGCTTCAGCCCGAAGGATTCGCGGTCAAACATGGGGCCATCCATGGTGCGGTCCGCATAGGCGGCGCGGGCATTGCTGCGCTCGGCGGTGAGTTCCAGCCAGGTGTGCTCCCCCGGCGTCCAGCCCAGCTGGGCGGTGCCGTTCTCGCGGCGATAGAAGGATCGCACCTTGTCACCGTGACCATCGCGGTAATCATCACTGTCGGAGTGGGTGAACTGACCGCGCAGATAACCATCGGTCGAGCCTGCCGTCATGTCGACCATCTGATCATCGCGGCCGAAGCTGCCAAAGAGGGCCGAGGCCTCGCTCTTGAAACCCGGCGCCATAAACTCGGGTCTGTCCCGCTCGAACAGCACGGTTCCCGCCAGGGTGGCACCCTGCTCCAGGGATTGCGGCCCCTTGAGCACCCGGATCCGGTCAAAGGATTGGGGGAACACATAGGCGGTGGGCGGATCCATCCGGCCGCCACAGCCACCGGCCAGCATGCCGCCATCCATCTGCACGTTGAGGCGGGACATCCCCATCCCCCGCAGCACGGGATCGCCACCGAGCCCCCCCTTGCGCACCATGCTCATGCCGGTGACATTCTTCAGATAACCGGCGCCGTCGGCAGCGGGCATGGGGGAACCGGGCTTCTTGGGATCGAGCGTCACCTCCAGGGTGCTGGCGGGGCGAGTTGCCACCACCACCATGGGATCCAGCTGTTGCACCGGTTCCTGACCGGCAGCGCCGTGACAGGCGAGTCCACCAACCAGCAGGGCAAGGGGTGTGCGCATATGACAAGCCATACATTTTCCTTATGTATTTGTTTGTTATGTTTTTTTCATCTCGCCGCCCAAACCTTTCAGCAAGGGAAAGGTTTGGACTCTGGTCGCAAAAAAGGCCTGCTGCATGAGTGCGGCAAGCCTTGATCAGACGAAACAAAGCCAGGTTGGCAAAATGTTGCGCTGTTTTTACCCAATTTGATTCAGGAAGGCAAACACCCAAACATTCCAGCAACAGGAATCTGGCGTTGGCTCACAAAAAACAGGGATTAGCGGAAGGCTTCCCGCTCGTCCATCGGCATGATGAGGTGATAGACCTCATGGGCAGATAGCGTGCAGCCAACAGGCCACTCCAGCTGGTGGTGGCGGTTGATGAAGACCCGGGCGCAATGACGCTCCGTCTCCAGCGCAGCAAACAGCGGCTGACCTCGCCACGGGGTCAGATCCAGCACGCCTGTTGTGCCATCCGACAACACCAGAAACAGGCGCCATCCCTGCAAATAGTCGACATCGATAAAGACCGGCATCCTTCGGCTCCACCCAGATAATTCGCGGCAATTATAAATAGCTGTCATGACCCCATTAGCGCGTGGGCTCACACTTCCGGCAGCAGGTTATGCTGTGTGCAATGGCGGTCTGATGTCACACTTTTGCATAAGCAGCACGCAATTTATCTCTTTTACCGCGATCAGCGCGCAACCTTCTCCCCATCTCCTTGTCATATCTCCCAACAAAACAAAAAAAGCATCTGTGGACAGATGCTTACAGGCTCAATCAGGAACAACCATGACAACTCTGAAACAGCGGCTAGGCCCGTTCTGGCCTTTTGCCGTCTTCTGTGCGCTTGCCCTTGGCTCTCTGACCCTCAGCCGCATTGCGTTGGGGATCTGGCAACTGGAACGGGTCGATGCCGTCGCTGGCTGGCAGGAGATGCTGCTGCAAGGGATCCGGGTCGATTTCGCCACTATCTGCTGGCTCTGGGGTGTCCCGGCCATGTTTACCCTGCTGCTGGCGGGGCCTCACGCCATCGGTCGGGGCTGGATGCAGCTGATGCGCGTCTGGCTGACCGTCGGGCTCTGGCTGATGCTCTTCCTCGAGATCTCCACCCCCTCGTTTGTCACCGAATATGGCGTGCGCCCCAATCGCCTCTATGTGGAGTACCTCATCTATCCGAAAGAGGTGCTCTCCATGCTGTGGGCGGGCCGCAAAGCCGAGTTGCTGCTGGCAGTGCTCTTCAGTGGCGCCGTGCTGACCGGAGGCTGGTGGCTGAGTGGCCGTCTGCTGCGCGATCTTACCTTCCCGCGCTGGTACTGGCGGCCCGCCTTCGCCCTGCTCATTCTGGCCATAGGTTTTCTCGGTGCCCGCTCCAGCCTGGGCCATCGCGCCCTGAACCCGGCCATGGTCGCCTTTGCCGATGACCCGCTGGTCAATGCGCTGACCGTCAACTCCGCCTACTCTCTCTTCTTTGCCATCAAACAGATGGGCGCCGAGGAGGATGCCAGCCAGTTTTACGGCAAGATGACTGACAAGCGGATCATCGAGATTGTGCGTCAGGAGAGTGGCCGGGCCGCCCATGAGTTCAGCTCCGACACCTTGCCAAGCCAGACCTTCAACGAAGCCAGCTACGACGGCAAACCGAAGAATCTGGTGATCCTGCTGCAGGAGAGCCTCGGCGCCCAGTTCGTCGGCTCCCTCGGCGGCCTGCCGCTCACTCCCAACATCGATGCCCTGTCGCAACAGGGCTGGGCGTTCGAGCAGCTCTACGCCACCGGCACCCGCTCGGTGCGTGGAATCGAGGCAGTGCTGACCGGCTTTACGCCGACCCCGGCACAGGCGGTGGTCAAGCTCGGCAAGAGCCAGACCAACTTCTTCACCATCGCCGATCTGCTCAAACAACGGGGTTACGACACCAGCTTTATCTACGGCGGCGAGAGCCACTTCGACAACATGCGCAGCTTCTTCCTCGGCAACGGCTTCACCACCATCATCGAGCAGAAGGATTTCACCAACCCGGTCTTCCAGGGCTCATGGGGCGCCTCCGATGAGGATCTGATGGCCAAGGCTGACGAAACCTTCAGAGAGCTGCACAAACAGGGCAAACCCTTCTTCAGTTTGGTGTTCAGCTCCAGCAACCACGATCCGTTCGAATTCCCGGACAACCGCATCGAGCTCTTCGAGCAGCCCAAGCAGACCCGCAACAACGCGGCCAAGTATGCGGATTACGCCATTGGCGAGTTCTTCAAAAAGGCGAGAAATTCGGAGTACTGGAAAGACACGCTGTTTCTGGTCATCGCCGACCACGACAGCCGGGTCAGTGGCGCCAGTCTGGTGCCCATTCCCCGCTTCCATATCCCGGGGGTTATCGTGGGCGAGGGCATAGCGCCGAAGAAAGATCCGCGCATCGTCAGCCAGATCGACATGGCACCGACCCTGCTCTCCCTGATGGGGATCAGTGCCGACTATCCGATGCTCGGCAAGGATCTCACCCGCATGCCCGCCGACTGGCCGGGGCGCGCCATCATGCAGTACGACAAGAACTTTGCCCTGATGCGCGGCCAGGATGTGGTGATCCTGCAACCGGAACGTCCGGCGGAGGGGTATCGTTATGACGACGCCACCGAAACACTGACGCCGGTGGCACAACCAGCCGCCATGAAAGAGGCGACGCTGGGGCTGGCGCTCTGGGGCAGCCTTGCTTATCAGAAGGGGCTCTACCGGACGGCTAAAGATGAGCGAACCGCCGCTGCCGAACAGGCGCCATCAACCAGCGCAACCCGATAGAAAAAAACCGCCGAAAGGCGGTTTTTTTCACACTGGCGTTATGGCTGGGGGAAACAGGGCAGCGAGCGGCTGAACCTGTGCTCGAACACCAGCGAGGTCTCGAGATGCACCACCTCTTCGCGGGAGGTGAAGTGATCGAAGACGAAGTTGCGCAGGTGTTCGGTATCGGCCACGCAGAGGTGCACCAGGAAATCATCCTTGCCCCCCATGTGGAACAGGCTGATCACCTCGGGCAACACCAGAATGGCATCGCGAAAATCGTCGATGATCTGGCGGCTGTGACGGGCCAGTTGCAGGGAGACCATGGCCTGAATGTGACCACCGAGAGCCTGATAATCGACCTCGCAGTGCGCCCCTTTGAGCACCCCGTCCTGTTGCAGCTTGCGTACCCGTTCCAGACAGGTGGAGGGAGCAACCCCCACCAGCGCGGCCAGATCCTTGTTGGTCATGCCTGCATCCCGAAACAGATGGGCCAGGATATCCAAATCCAGTTGATCCAGATTTCTCATCTTCACTCCTCTAACCGCTCAATTTTTTAGACTCTGCCCGTAAACCGGGCCAAACACAACGTCATTGACATCCCCCCCGCCCTGCCTATGCTTGGCGCCATTCGCCGGGCTCGGTAAACCGGCCGCCACACGAGGATTCGCCATGCACCCGTTTCATCCCTTCTGGAGCCTGGAGCTTCCCCGCGTCGATGGTCAGCTTCTACTGACCCCCTGTCCGGGCACCCAGCAGGTGCCGCTGACTCTCGCCCTCGACCAGCTGCGACTGGCCGGTGCCCACGCCGTTATCACCCTGATGACTGACGCCGAACTGGCTCGCTTCGACCTCGCCCACCTTGGCGTGCAGGTCGAACAGGAGGGAATGCGCTGGTTCCACCTTCCCATCGAAGATGATCAGGCCCCCGACTCCCGTTTCGAGCAGAGCTGGCTGCAACTTCTGCCCCGGCTGACCGAGCTGCTGCGCGATGGCAAACATCTGGTCATCCACTGCAAGGGGGGAAGCGGTCGCACCGGACTGCTGGCCGCCCTTCTGCTGATCTCCCTTGGCCGGCCCCTTGACGAGGCGATGGCCACCGTCAAGGCGCACAGACCCAAGGCATTCACTCTGGATACCCACCGCCACTGGCTGCAGCAGCAGGCCGAGCGGCTGGAGAACAACGCCTGAACTACTTGCCGCTCTGGTCGTAGGTAAAGACCTTGCCGATATCCTCCACCCGGTAGCTGGTGAGCTGATAGACGTAGTAGTTGAGCCAGTTGGAGAACAGCAGATGGCCGTGGCTGCGCCAGCTGGCGCGCGGGGTCTGGCTCGGGTCGTTGTTCGGGTAGTAGTTGACCGGAATGATGGGGTCGAGCCCCGCAGCCAGATCCCGGCGATATTCACCGTCGAGGGTCAACGCATCGTACTCGGGATGGCCGGTCACGAAGACCTGACGACAATCCTTGGTGGCCGCCAGATAGACTCCCGCCTCTGCTGACTCCGCGAAAATCTGCAGATCGGTGTGAGCGCGGATCAGGTCGCCGTCGAACGCCGCATAGCGGGAGTGAGGCGCGACAAACTCGTCATCAAAACCGCGCAGCAGCGGCTCGTGTTCATCGAGACGGTGGTGGTGATAGACGCCGGAGAGCTTCTCGCCCCGGGTCTGCTTCTCCATGCCATAAAGGGCTTTCAGCGCCGCCTGCACTGCCCAGCAGAGGAACAGGGTAGAGGTCACATGCTGATGGGACCACTCGATGATCTCGACGATGCGCGGCCAGTAGACCACCTCCTCGAACTCCACCAGCCCGAGCGGTGCCCCCGTGATGATCATGCCGTCGTAGTTGTTGCCACGCACCTGTTCGAAGTCGTGATAGAAGTTCTCCAGGTGCGCCTGGGGCGTGTTCTTCGACTCCCGATCGTCGATGCGCAGCAGATCCACGTCCACCTGCAACGGCGAGTTGGAGAGCATCCGCATCAGCTGGATCTCGGTCTCAATCTTCTTGGGCATCAAATTGAGGATCAACACCCGCAGCGGGCGGATGTTCTGGGTGACGGCCCGTGATTCCGTCATCACGAAGATGTTCTCCTGCCCCAGCACTTCGGCGGCGGGTAACTGGTCCGGGATCTTGATCGGCATGCTTACTCCCTGTACTGCATCGGTAAATATGTCTGGACATCCAGAAGCCTATAATAAAGCGTTCACCCTGTCATCAGATACCTTTTGTATTCACCCTCGCCTTTGACTAGCATACGGCTCAGTATCTCCCCTGCATCCAAGATAATGACCGGTATCAAGATTTCCGTAGATCGACTGCAAGTCGGCAACTATGTATCCCTGCCACTGGGGTGGCGCGAACACCCGTTCCTGTTTTCCAGCTTCAAAATCAAGAATGAAGAAGAGATCGAACTGATCCGTCGCCTGGGCCTCAAACTGGTGACCATCATTCCCGACAAGAGCGATGTACCGCCCAAGCCTCTCGAGCAGGCACATGCCGTCACCCAGCCATCGGAAAACGCCGATGCAGCCCAGCGTCAGGCCCAGATGCAGCAGGAGAAGGATCGCCGCATCGAGCAGTTGCAGCTCTATCGCCGCAATCTGCAGCAGTGCGAAAAGCAGTTCCAGCAGTCGCTGGCACAGGTGCGCAGCGTGATGAGCAAGATCCAGTCTCGCCCTCTCAATGCCATCGGCGAAGCACAGGAGCTGGTCAACGCCATGACCGAGCAGCTGCTCTCGGTAGACGAGATGGTGCTCCATCTGGTCTCTGACGGCGAGGATGGCAACAACCTCTACTTCCACTCCCTCAATGTGAGCGTGCTCAGCATGCTGCTCGCCAAGGAGTGCTGCATGACGGCCGACGAGATCCGCCAGGTTGGCATGGGGGCACTGTTCCACGACATCGGTAAATTGAAGATCCCGAGCCAGATCCTGCGCAAGACCGAGCCGCTAACCAAGCCGGAGCAGAACCTGATGGCCCAGCACCCGCGCTATGGGCTGGATCTGCTCAATCTGGCCAAGGATTTCCCGGCCGAGGCGAAGGGCATAGTGCTGCACCACCACGAATATCTGGATGGCAGCGGGCCGGAGGGGCTCAAGAAGGGGCAGCTCGATCCGCTCACCCAGATGGTCTCCCTCATCAACGAGTACGATAACCTCTGCCACATGCAGGCCAAGGTGCCCTACTCGGCCCTGAGCGGCCTCTACAAGCAGCGCAAAGCCCAGTTCAATCCGGAATATCTCAGCATGCTGATCCGGCTGATGGGGATCTACCCGCCCGGCAGCGTGGTGCAGCTCTCCAACGGTCAGGTAGGGCTGGTGATGTCGGTCAACGCCTCCCGCCTGCTCTACCCCTCGGTGCTGGTCTACGATCCGCGTATCCCGCGTCAGGAAGCGGCCATCATCGACCTGCAGCAGGCCGAGCTCTCCATCGCCAAGGTGATCCATCCAAAGCGGTTGCCGCCAGCGGTGTTCGAGTACCTCAACCCGCGTACCCGGATCAGTTACTACTTCGAGCACAACAAGCCCTGATCCCCGCAGGCCAGTAGCCCTCTCTTTTCCCCGTTTCAGCACAAGGAGCCCGTCATGCGTATCGAGATCATCAGCACCGGAGACGAGATAGTGACGGGACTGGTGGTGGATACCAATGCCGCCTGGCTCAGCGCCCTGCTGCTGGAACAGGGCTGGCAGGTGCGCCGCCGCCTGACGGTGGGGGACAACCTCACCGACCTGAAAAGCGTGCTGCAAGAGAGCGCCAGCCGTGCCGAGGTGGTGCTGGTGTGTGGCGGACTCGGCCCCACTGCCGACGATCTCACCGCTCAGGCGGCGGCCGAGGCTTTCGGCCAGCCGCTCACCCTGTTTCCTGACTGGCTCACCACCATCGAAGCACGTTACGCCAGCCGGGGCCGCACCATGCCCACCAGCAATGCCAAGCAGGCCTGGCTGCCGCAGGATTGCGAGCTCCTCGACAATCCGGTCGGTACCGCCTGCGGCTTTGTGGTTACTCACCCGGCCAGCCACGGCCTGAGCCGGCTCTTCTTCACCCCGGGCGTCCCCTTCGAATTCAAACAGATGGTGCGCGAGCAGATCATGCCGCGCCTCAAGGTGCTGGCCGGCACCCAGACCGATACCGAGCTGCGCCGCTTCTACACGTTTGGCGTCTCGGAATCAGCCCTCAGCGATATGCTGGATGCGGCCCCCTGGCCCATCGGGATCGAGCTGGGCTACCGCTCTTCGATGCCACTCATCGAGCTGAAGCTCATCGGCCACGGTGCCAGCACGGCAGACATGGATGCAGCCGAAGCGCGACTGCTCGCCACCATCGAGCCTTGGCTGGTCGGCAGAGGGGATCTCGAACCGGCGCAGCAGATCCTCACTCTGCTGGGAGAGAAACCACTCACTCTGTATGAATGTGAGAGCCGGGGGGCCTTGCTGGCCATGTGCCATGAACACGCTATGCTGGAGGCCAGCTTTAGCAGCGCCTTGAGCTGCGAGCTTGCCCAGCTGACGGGCACTCCCCATGGAGTGAGTCTGACCATAGGCCAGGCTGGCCCGGACGGCGTGCCACTGCTGCTCTGCGCCGATGAAATCTCGTTCGGTCAGACCCTCAAGGTCAGCCACCCGGATCCCGAGAGCCGCCGCAAGATCCTCGCCTTCGCCGCCCTCGACATGCTGCGCCGCCATCTGCTGGGATTGCCGGTACTGGCCGATTACCTCACCCTGACCAGAACGGCTCGGCTCGGCGACTGACCTACGCTGAAAACCAATCCTGAATCTTCTGCGCCGCACAGGCTCGTTTCCATGATCCGGCATTGGGCCGGGTCATCTCCAATCAGCACTGTCATTTCTTACGATCCCGTCACCCATTTGCACTCAATCCATTGACCTTCCAGCAGAAATATCCAAATACTGCACACTCTTCGGCTCAGTGATTCGCTTTATCCATCATTGAGAGATTTAATGACAGTAGAGGGGCACTTCCCTCTCCCACCCAGCAAGGAGAGCCGGTGTTAAGCAAAGAGTGGCTGCTGCTATCAAGTGACATGGATCAGGTCTGCCTGCGCATCGCGCCGGGACTCACCAAACCTGTCACCGAACAGGATGTGCAGACTCTGCTGCTCGCTTCCAACTGCCGCCGCTACCAACCCCTGACGGAGGGGATCAAACAGTCGATCACCCTGCTCAACATGCTGCAAGGCAACCCTGCCGCCTCTGTTCCAACGACTCCCATCCCCATCGCCAAGCGACACGATGCCAAGGTGCTGATTGTGGTCGAGAAAGACCGGATGAGTGCCAGCGCCCAGATCACCGCCGACTGGGGTGGCAAGTACCTGACCCTCGAACAGTTGCAAGAGGCGATCTCCATCAGCGAGGTGAAGCAGGGGGTCAGCGAGGCTCTGCTTGCTACCGCCATCCTCTCCGCCAAGGAGGCGGCTCCCGGCAGCATGCTGAAACTGGTCATCGCCCGTGGCCAGGCCGCCGTCAACGGTCAGGACACCCGCTACGAGCGGCTGGTGGAGACCCCGGCTGAACGTATTCTCAAACCTCAGGAGCTGGATCATGGCCGGGTCGATCTGAGGGATCTCGGCTCCATCGTCACCGTCAAGGCAGGTGCCCAGCTGATGCGCCGTCACCCGGCCACTCAGGGCGTCCCCGGCTTCACCGTGACTGGTCAGGAGCTCCCCGCCAAGCATGGCAAGGACAGCCCCATGAGCGCCGGAGAGGGCACCTTCTTCTCGCCCGATGACCCGGACCTGCTGATTGCAAGCCGCGCCGGGCTCCCCTGTCAGGAGAAAGCGGGAATGAAAGTAGATGAGGTGCTGAGCGTCAAGCGGGTGGATGCCCGCCACGGTCACATCACCTTCGAGGGAGGACTCATCGTCAATGATGATGTCAATCCGGGCATGAAAATCTCGGTGAGCGGTGACATCGTCATCGGTGGCTTTATCGAAGGGGGCTGGATTGAAGCAGGGGGAACCATCACTGTGCGTCACGGCATCATAGGTCGGCGCAATGAACAGGGCGAGTACCTCTGCCAGCTCAACGCGCAGGGGGAGATCCACGCCAACTATGCCCAGTATGCCCAGCTCGAAGCTGGCGGCGATATCCAGATCCAGACCCAGCTCAGCCACTGCTACAGCCGTAGTGGGCAGGACATCAAGGTGGGTGACGGCGGGATGCGTAAAGGCAACCTCTTGGGAGGGCTCGCCATCGCCAACCGGCTCATCATTTCTCCCGTAATCGGTGCATCGGCCGGCAACCATACCAAGCTGCAGATCCTCGGCGGCTACTTTACTCACAAGGAGCAGGAGCATCAGCTCAAGCAGCAACAACAGCTCTGTCAGGAGCAGCTCGACAAGATCAAAGAGCTGGTGATGCGGCTGGTGCAACTCCCCACTGAAAAACGCAACCCCGATACCCTGCGCAAGCTCAAACCAATCCGCGAGCGCCATCAGCAGGAGCTCCGCCAGCTGGAAGAGCAGCTGGCCGCCAACCACGAAGAGCTGCAAAAGCTGATGGCAGAGATGGACATCATCGCCACCCAGCATCTCTTCCCCGGTGTCGAGGTAGAGATGGCCCATCACCACAACCGGGTCGATATCGAACACGGCCCCATCCACTTCTGCATCCGGGAAGATCAACTTCAGATGCTCCCCTATGAGGCGCATAAATAGGCCAAACTCCCCCTATTCATATCAGTAGTGACCGTGATCCGGCCGCCGATTTTCGCTACACTCGCCACTTCCCAGGCCCCATTGGACGGGCCGCCCAGACTCAGGTAGTGAATGATGTACAAGCTGATCGCATTGGATATGGATGGCACCCTGCTCAACCCGCAAGGCCAGATTACTCCCCGCACCCACGCCGCCATCACGGCAGCTCGTGCCAAAGGTGTCACTGTGGTACTGGCCTCTGGCCGGCCGCTGGAGGGGATGAGTCGTTATCTGGTCGAGCTCGGCCTCACCGGGGAGCATGACTATGTCATCTGCTACAACGGCGCTCTGGTACAGCAGGTTGCCGATCAGCGTATCATCCGCAGCCAGCTGCTGACCGGCAGCGATGCCAGCTCCGTCGCCAAACTGGCCGACGAGCTGGAGGTGAACGTCCACGGCTTCTCCGTCACCAAAGGGCTTATCAGCCCGCGCGTCAGCCGTTACACCGAGCATGAATCCCGTCTTATCGGCATGCCCATCAATCTGATCGACTTCGCCACCCTGCCGGCCGACGAGCAGATCATGAAGGTGATGATGATCGACGAACCGCCCCAGCTCGCCCGCGCCATCGAGCGCCTGCCTGCAGAGCTCTATGACCGCTACACAGTTGTGCAAAGTGCCCCCTTCTTCCTCGAGTTCATGAACAAGCAGAGCAACAAGGGGACCGGGGTTGCCGCACTGGCCGATCACCTTGGTCTGACCGCCGATCAGGTGATCTGCGTCGGCGATGCCGGCAATGACCACCATATGATCGAATACGCAGGACTGGGTGTCGCCATGGGTAACGCCACCGACGAAATCAAGGCGCTGGCCCAGCACACAACCGCTCGCAACGATGAGGATGGCGTGGCTCAGGTGATTGAACAGTTCATTCTGAACGCCTGACGAGTCAGCGAGAGCTCTGTATTCAATAATAAAAAAGCGGGGAGGCTTCACAGCCTCCCCGTTTTTATCTCTGTCTGCCACTCACTGAGTGGCCAGACACTGGGTATGGGAACCCGGTTGCAGGTAGGGGATCAGCAGCGGCGCCATCCCCTTGAGCACCTGAACCGGCAATGCGGAGGTGAACCGGAACTTGTCCGATTGGCTGCCCGGCACGTAAGCCGTCAGTGTGCCGAAGTGATCATCCCCCAGATAGAAGACGAAGGTCGCAGTACGGTTGCGAGCCTGCGAGCTGGTCACATTCCCATAGCGTCCGACCGTCTCGATCCGGTTGTCACCGGTCCCCGTCTTGCCGCCCATTGCCAGTACGGTGCCATCCGGCATGGTAAAGGCGCCGGCAATCCGCTTCGCCGTCCCCCCTTCCACAACCTTGGAAAGTGCATTGCGCAGCGCTGTCGCCACCTCGGCCGGCAAGACGCGTGTCCCTTCGGTATGAGTCGGATCGAACTCGGTCTCGAAAGGCGTACCTCTGGCAAACGAGAGATGCTCGATGCGCAGCGTCGGTACCCGGATACCGCCGTTCTGGATAATCCCCATCAACTCGGCCAAGGCTGCCGGACGATCGCCCGAGCTGCCCAGCGCAGTCGCCAGCGATGGCACCAGATGGTCGAACGGATAGCCCAGCCGCGCCCAGCGTTGATGGATATCGAGGAAAGCCTCAACCTCCAGCATGGTGCGGATACGGCTGTCACGGGCACTGCGGTGACGGGTCTTGAACAGCCAGCTGTAAACCTCCTGCCGCTCGTCACGGCTTGCCGCGACAGCATCGGCAAAGGTCGCCTTGTCGAACTCCTTGAGGTAGGAGAGCAGCCACAGCTCCAGCGGGTGCACCCGCGCGATATAGCCCTGATCCGGCAGTGAATACTTGCCGGGGCCGTAACTGACATAGAGCTGCTCGACCCGTTTTGCACTCAGCTTCTCATTCGGCAGACGCTTGGCAAGGAAGGCTGAGAAGGTCGCCAGGTCAGCATCTGGCATCAGATAGCGGTGAACCGCCGCCAGACGCACCGCACTCGGCTTCAACCCATCCAGGAAGGTATCGAGCTGCTCATCGGCACTCTTGCCGTGATACTTGCGCCAGAAGCGCAGCAGATAGGTCTGACCCTCCTTGTCGGCAAACTTGGCCAGATACTCCTGACGGCGGGGATCCTTGTCATCCTTGAGCAGCTGGGCACGGTTCCCCTCCTTGTAGAGGCTATACCGCACAATGTCGCGCAACAGGCGGACAAACGGCAGGTTGATGGACTCGCGCAGCGCATCGCGAATCGCCGGGATGCGACCGTTATCCTCTTTGCGGAAGTTGTTGAAGGTGTGCATACCGCCACCGGTAAAGAAGCCTTCGCTGGGGCTTGCGGAGTATTGGCGATCCAGCGCGGCTTCCAGCATCAGGGGCAGGCTCTTGTCCTTCGCCGTCATCAGATAGGAGATGGCCCAACGGCTGAGGTTATCCTGTGAAGCATCGGCCAGTTTGCGCAGGCTCGCTGCCGGCATGTCGGCATAGTTGTCATGCAGCTCGGCCACTATCTCCAGATAGGTGGTCAGCACCCGCAGCTTGGCAGTGGAACCCAGCTCGAGCTTGGATCCTTCGTTGATGTCGAACGGCTGATCGGTGTTGTCGGTCTGCACCCGCACCTTGAACCCTTCCGGCGACTTCTCGAACAGGGTGAAGCTGTAACGCACATCACCAGTCTTCTCTGGCGAAAGCAGGCGCTCACCAAACAGGCCGACCTGTGCCGCAAAAGCGGGGTCGGCGAGCTGCTGCAGATAATGAGAAATCTCGTTCTGCAACGGCATATTGAGGCTGGTCTCGGCAGTCAGATCCATCCGGTCGAGATCGTAAAGCTGCACCCCGAGCTGCCGGCTCAGACGGGTACGCGCCACCTGCAACCCCTTGCTGTTATTGACCTTGGTGACCGCCGGAGATTGCAAAAAGTCGCGGAAAGTTACCTTGGCCTTGAGGGCGGCTTCCATCAGCGGAGGCGTAATCATCCCCTCCTGTACAAACAGGCGCAGATAGCTGTCGGTCAGCGTTGCCAGCGCACTCCGCCCCTGAGCCAGATAGTAGGAGGGACGGCGGTGGGCGATCATCAGAGACACCACCTGACGCAGCGCCAGGCCCTGCTCTGCCAGCGAGGCATTCTGGTTACGAGCAGGATCCAGCAGACGGTTTACATCCTCGACATTGGCGCCAAACCAGACCCAGAGGCCATCACCTAACCCGTGCACCTCGCCGTAGCCGGGAGCAGCCGAGAGGGGCACCGAGTTGAGATAGGCCCAAGCCACCAGTTTGCGCGCTTCCAGCGTCTCTGGCCCAAGTCGGTAGGCTCGCACACTGGCAGATGCCATCTGGCGGATCTTCTCGGTGGGGGACATGGTCAAGCCGTCCGGAGAGTGACGATACTTCTCCACCTGAGTTGCCAGGGTACTGCCGCCAGCAGATTGATCCTGCATATCCAGCGCTTTGCCTACCTGAGAAACCGCCGCTTTGGCAAAGCGCGGCCAATCCACCGCCGGGTTGGCCAGCGGTTCCTCATTGCTCAGCAGGTCGCGGTTCTCGATAAAGAGCAGCGACTGGATGATGAGCGGCGGGATCGAGGCAAAATCCGGATAGTGATGGGTCGGATACCTGAATTGATAGAAAGGTTCGGCGCGGCAATCATAGAGCGACAGCCCGGCCTGTACCTTCTCGGTATAGGGGACAAAGAAGCCACGCTTGGCATAGTCGTAGAGCGCATCGGAGAAATGCACCTGCTTGCTCACCTGATAGCCCCGCTGCAGCAGCCGTTCCTGCATCATTGGCAGTTGTACGTAGCCAAGTCGCTTATCGAACGGGCCATCTTCAGGGAAAGCGATCTGCTTGCTCTGTCCGGGCTCAACCTGATAGGTAAGCTTGGCGGCATAGCGCGAGATCTCCTGAGATTGCAGCTTCGAGGTTTTCATCTCGTAGCCAACCAGAGTGATCACAGCCCCAAGACAGGCGAGGAAGAGGAAACAAAACAGCCAGCGCCACCAGGAACGACGCTTGCGCTTGGGGTTCCCGTCCGTGCTCTGGACAGATGAATCTTGAGATGCCACTTGTGTCAAATCCGTCTGTTCTGATGCGCCCATAAAAGCCCCACCATGGTTGCGCAATTTATTGTGTTTCAATCAAGCTTAGTCGTTTCAAGTCAATGGCTTGAAACTATTGACCGCTTTGCATTGATGGTAACAGGGCAACTCTGAAAAGGGGAGCCGATTGTTGCAGGAGTGGCAGAGATCAGAGCTGATAACAAAACACCGGCCAATGGCCGGTGTTGTTTAACAAGGTAAGCGAAGCATTACTTGTGGGAGCTCATGCTCTTCAGCTTTGTGCTCAGCTCTTTACGCTCTTTGGAGAGCTCGGCGTTCTTGATGATGTGGTCATCTACACGCTCTTCATAATCGGTACGCATGTTGGCGATGATGGCCTGCACTTCATCAATGCTCATACCCGGCTTGATATAGTCGCTCAGGTTATCGAGCAGCAGTACACGCTTCTGGTTGTCACGGATCTTCTTCTCGTTATCCGCAATTTCACGCTTGAGTTTGTTCTGGCGACGGGACATACGCACATATTCCAGTACATCGCTGAAGGTGGACTTGTTTACTTGTTCCATATCGATACCACTAGCTTAAGGTTGATAAAAACTGGCCAAGTTACACCTGACTCCCGCTCAAACACCGGCAGGAGAGGCAAACTCAAGATGCCCTTACTCTACCGAGTTATAAGCGAGATACAACCCTAATCGCGCACCACAAGCCAAAAGCGGACCAGTAAAAATAAACAAGCCGGGTGGATTTCCAGACGAAAAAGCCCGGTCTGATAACCGGGCTTTGGTGTCTATTCAGGCGTGCAGCGCTGTGGCCAACGGGCAAATCGCC
>NZ_CAWMDN010000011.1:0-16213 GCF_963866575.1 Aeromonas sp. L_1B5_3 | reverse complement strand
TATAAGAGACAGGTCTTTACCCGCGACGAGCTGCTGGCCATCGATGCCATCGCCGAGCGCCACAATCTGGTGATCTGCTCAGACGAGATCCACTGCGATCTGCTGCTGGACAAGTCGGCCCGCCACATCCCCTACGGCGCCATCAGCCAGGAGGCTGCCGAGCGCTGCGCCGTGATGATGGCTCCGAGCAAAACCTTCAACATCGCCGGCCTCTGCTGCTCCTTTGCCGTGGTGCCCAATGCCCGTCTGCGCTTCCGTTTGCAACAGGCGATGCGCGGCATCAGCGCCGACGTCAACCTGCTCGGCTTTGTAGCGGCTGAAGCGGCCTATGAGGGCGGCGAGCAGTGGCTCCGCGAACAACTCGACTATCTGGCGGCCAATCTGGCCCTGATCCAGCAGGCCGTCGCCCGCTGGCCCGGTGTCGAACTGGCCAGCCATCAGGCGACGTATCTAGCCTGGATCGATGTGAGCGCGCTCGGGCTGGACGATCCCGTCGCCTTCTTTGAACAGGCAGGGGTCGGTCTCTCGCCGGGAGCCCAGTTTGGCAATGGCCAGTTTGTGCGCCTCAACTTCGGCTGCACCAAAGCGCGTCTGGTCGAGGCTTTGGCTCGGATGGAACGGGCTATCCTGAGCCACGGCAAACAGTAACAACTGACAGGACGGGCAGTGCCCGTCCCCTTTTCCTGCACCACCAGCCAGCGGTTAACTATGTACCCACGGATTTTGCGTCACCTCCTGCTCTCACTCGGCATCCTGCTCCCCTTCGGCAGTCAGGCGCTGACCATCGGCACGGGCCCCCTCAATGGCGTCTACTACCCCACGGGAGGCGCCATCTGCCGGGTGCTCAATGTCGATCACGCCCTGCATGGCGACAGTTGTACGGTGCAGAGCACCCGCGGCTCTCTGGCCAATCTCAAGGCGCTGAACAAGGGCGAGGTGCAGCTGGCACTGGTGCAATCAGACGTGCTCCACCACGCACTCCATGGCACCGGCCCCTTCAGCGGACAGGGAGCCAATCACAAGCTGCGCAGCCTGTTTCGCCTCTATCAGGAGTCGCTGACCCTGCTGGCCAGTGCCAACAGCAATATCACCACTCTGGCCGATATCGAGGGCAAGCGGGTCTACCCGGGCAATGCCGGGGCCGGCGACATGGTGACCAGTCAGGCCCTGATGGGCGCCATGGGGTGGCATCCCAAGCAGTTTGCTGCCTACAAGCTCAAATCCCCGCAAACCCCGCTGGAGGGACTCTGTGACGGCACACTGGACGCCGCCTTCGTGGTGGTGGGCCACCCGAGCCTGGCGATCGGCGATCTGATTAGCCGCTGCCAGGTGCGCCTCATCCCTATCGAAGGGGAGCAGATCGACAAACTGCTCAAGCAGCATCCCTACTACCAGCGCAGCCAGATCGCCGCCAACCTCTATCCGGGGCAGCTCACCGCCATCAACAATATCGGGATGAGCGCCGAGCTGGTGGCGCTGGCCAGCCTGCCGGACCCCATCGTTCGCACCGTGCGCGATACCCTGCTGGCGCGGGTCAGGCAGTTCAGCCGCCTCCACCCGGCCCTGAGTACCGTGACGCCGGAACAGCTCCAGGCGCAGACCGAGCTGCCGCTGCACCCGGGCATGTCGGATGAAGTGCCCGAACCGCTTCCGCTTGCCCCCGAGCAGCTGACAGAGGGTGAAGCTCCCTCTGCAGCCACCAGTGCGGCCATCTCGACCGGGGTCGCCTCTGAAGTGGCTTCCGGTGCCGTCTCCAGCGCCGATCCCACAGCCAGTAGCTCGGCGGTCACGACGCAGCCAGCCTCCGAGCCACAACCGACCCAGCTCGAACCTGCCACTTCCGCAGCGGCACCTGCGGTAGCCCCCTCTGACGCGGTATCGACAACCGGAGAAGTAGCGGCAACAGCCATTCAAGCCAGTGCAGCAGCAGAGACCATGCCAGCAACCGAGCCTGGAGCGGCCAGCAGCAGTGCCGTTGCCACCAGCGGCGCTGCCGCGACGCAATAAAGCGACGCCGGGCGGGTATATCAAACAAAAAGAGCAGCCTTGGCTGCTCTTTTTGCTTATCTCGGTTTCTTCCCTATCTCAGCTCGGGTTGTTTATCTGCCCCAGCCAGATAGGGGTTGGGTTTGTGGATCTCCTCCTCCACCCAGACAAGCAGTTGCTTGATGGCGCGCGACAGCACCTGATTCTGGCGCACCACATAACCCAGGCTGGTACCCGGGAAATCGGTCAGGCTGGCAACCGGCGCGGTCAGGTTGAGGCGAGGATGCAGGGAGAAGTCCGGCACGATGGCGACGCCAAACCCGGCTTCGGCCCAGTCCAGCTGGGCATCCACGCTGCCCACCTCCATGATGCGGCAAGGGGGGAGCGCCAGCAGCGGCAAGGAGGGATCAATAAGGGCCCGGGTGCGGGTGTCATGGCCAAGCAGGATCAGGGTCGGCTCATCGAGGGGGTCGCTCTCCCCCGCTCTGGCCCGCGCCTGCCAACGGGCGAGACCGTGGCCCAGCGCACACCAGGTCACCTGCTGCAGTTCGGTGTAGAAGAGCGGTTCACTGCGCTTTTGTGCCATCACAAACCCCAAATCCGCCTTGCCGCTTTTGACCAGCTCCGCCGCCTGATCCGAGGTGGTGTTGAAGAGGGTGAGGTCGATGCCGGGAAACTCCCGCTTGAAGCGCTGAAACGGCTGAATGAGCAACAGGCGCGAGATGATGTCGCTGGCCGCGATGGCCAGTGTCCCCTGACTCAACTGGTTGAGGGCATTGAGGTCGGATTGGCAAAGCTGGAGTTCGGCGATGGCCCGCTCGGCGCTTTGCAACAGCCGCTCGCCAGCCTGAGTCAGACGAAAGGGGCTGCGCTCGATAAGCCGCACCCGGGTCGCCTGTTCCAACCGCTTGATATGCAGACTCACGTTGGGCTGGGTCATGTGCAGTTCGGTGGCGGTCTGGCCAAAGTGCTGCAACCGGGCCAGGGTGACGAAGGTTTGCAGCCAGTGGATGTCCAGCATAAGACTCCCTCAACTCACTGTTCATTGGGCTCTGCGCGGCAATCTTGCGGCCACATGCCGATAAATTAGCCATCATTATATGGTTTTATTATCGGAACTATAAAGATAATTAATTTTTCTAATCCGCAGCAGGCTCCTAGGATGAACGCCTAACGTCTTAGGAGAAAGAGTCATGTCGTCTATCGTAGTCGTAGGTGCCAACTGGGGTGATGAAGGCAAAGGCCGCATCGTGGATTATCTGGCAGGCCAAGCTGGCGCCAGCATTCGCTTCCAGGGCGGCAACAACGCCGGCCATACCGTCGTCAACGACCTTGGCACCTTCAAGCTGCACCAGGTTCCGAGCGGTGTCTTCAACCCGAACTGTCTGGTCGTACTGGGCCCGGGCATGGTGATCAGCCCCGAGAAGCTCACCGTCGAACTCGACGAAGTGAAAGCCTCCGGTGTCGTTCCCAAGCTGGCCATCTCTGACCGCGCCACCCTCTGCCTGCCGCTGCACGCCATGGAAGATACCCTAGAAGAGCAACGTCTGGGTGACGGTGCCTACGGTTCCACCCGTCAGGGCATCGCGCCGGCCTACGGTGACCGTGTCATGAAGAAAGCGATCCTGGTTGGCTGGCTGAAGCAGCCGGAAGTACTGGTCGAGCGCATTCAATTCTTCCTCGACTGGAAACTGCCGCAACTTAAAGCGCTCTATCCGACCTTCGAATTCAACCAGACTGCCCAGGAGATGGCTGACTGGCTGCTGGAAGTGTCCGCTCCCTGGATCGACTCTGTCTGCAACGTCAGCATGCCGCTCAAAGAGCTGCAGGCCGAAGGCAAGACCCTGCTGTTCGAAGCCCAGCTGGGCGCCGGCCGTGACCTGATCTACGGCGAATACCCCTGGGTGACCTCCTCCCACGTATCCGGTGCCTACGCCGGCATCGGTGGCGGTCTGCCGGGCCTGCGTCCCGAGCGCGTCATCGCTGTTGCCAAGGCATTCAGCACCTCCGTCGGTACCGGCACCCTGCTGACTGCCATGGAGAACCAGGACGAGTTCCGCAAGATCGCCAACGAATTCGGCGCCACCACAGGTCGTCCCCGTGATGTCGGCTACTTCGATGCCGTTGCCACCAAGAACGGTGTCGAGCTGCAGGCTGCGACCGAAGTCGCCCTGACCAAGCTGGACTGCCTGACCGGTCTGCCGGATCTGAAGATCTGCGTGGCCTACGAAGGTGCCCACACTGAAAACCCGATTTGGCCGCAAACCGCTGCCCTGAAGCCGGTTTACGAGCAGATGGAAAGCTGGAGCGAAGACATCACCGGCTGCCGCACCTTCGAAGAGCTGCCCAAAGCAGCCCAGCAGTACGTACTGCGTATCGAAGAGCTGCTGGGCGTACCGGTTCCGATGGTCTCCGTCGGCCCGGGCCGTGACGAGATGATCCTGCGTTAATCCGCGCGCTCAACTGTCAGCACAGTGAAGAACCGGCATCCATGATGCCGGTTTTTTTATGGCTGCGATTTACCCTCTCGCCATAAAAACAACCAAAAGGCTCAATTAACTCTGCAATCGACAGCACATTGAGTCGTTCTGCAACAACATCCTGCGCCACCCTCGCTAAAGTGAACCCGTTACCACACGAGGAGTCACCCGATGAAATTGTTCAAACACAGCGCCCTGCTGCCACTACTCTGCCTGACGGCCATGCCAGCCTTTGCCATGACCCTGAAGAGCAGCGATATCCACGAAGGCCAGCTGATGGACAAAGCCTTCAGCTTCAACGGCTTTGGCTGCAGCGGCGACAACCGTTCACCCCAACTGAGCTGGCAGGATCTGCCGGCCGGCACCAAAAGCGTTGCCATCACAGCCTATGACCCCGATGCCCCCACCGGCAGCGGCTGGTGGCACTGGCTGGTGGTGAACCTGCCGGCTACCCAGAGCGAGCTCGCCAGCGATGCCTCCGGCAAGCTCAAGCAGGGACTGGAGCTTAAGACCGACTTCGGCAGCCAGGGCTACGGCGGCCCCTGCCCGCCCGCTGGCCACGGCATGCATCGCTATCAGTTCACCGCCTGGGCCCTGCCCCAGAATCTGGAGGTAAAAGCAGACACCCCGCCAGCCATGGTAGGCTACATGCTCAACAGCATGGCCCTCGGCAAAGCCACCCTGACCGCCACTTTCGTCACCCCCTAGGAGCAACCGGATGAGCACGCCTCTGCTGCAACAGCACCACTATCTCGGGATCCGCCAGCAGCCGCTGCACCGTGTACTCATCTATGCGCCGACCATCATCTGGGTCAAACAGGGCAGGAAGCTGCTCTGGTGGCAGGAGCGACGTCTCTCGTTTGGCAAGGAGAGCTGGCTGCTGATCCCGGCGGGTCACCAGCTCACCTTCGTCAACCAGCCGGAGCAGGAGAAGTTTCGCTCCCATGTCCTTACCCTGCTGACGCAGCCCCCCGCCGAGTGGCTGCCCGATACGCCCTCCGCCACTCAGGCGATGGCAGACCCCGCAATAAAGGTGACGACAAACCTCACCTACTGTTTCGAGATGATCAGCACTATGGCCGAGCGGGGGCTGAGTGAGGCGACCCAGACCGAGCTGCTGCGAGCCTTCTATGCGGAGTTGAGGGCTGCTGGCGCGCTTCATCTGCTCTTTCCCGCCAGTACCATGACCCTCGGCGAGCGGCTGGCCCGTTACCTCGGCGTTGAGCCCGGAGCCGATCACACGCTGGAAACTGTTGCCCCTCACTTCTCGATGAGCCGCGCCTCGCTGGTACGCAAATTGACAGCCGAAGGGCGCACCTTCCGTCACCTGCTGGCTCAGGTACGGATGAGCCATGCACTCACCCTGTTGCAACAATCACTCTCCCTGCAAGAGGTAGCCATCGCCTGCGGTTATGACTCCCTCAGCCGCTTTGCCGCCCGCTTCAAACAGGAGTTTGGCCTGACCCCTTACCAATACCTGCAAACCTGCCCTGCCGTACGACTCGGTAACACAAAGTAAAATATTACTAAATAAATCCATTGTGTAACCTGATGTAACCAGGTGATCGTGCTCACATTGCCACCTCTTCAGAATGTGATCTCGCGCCAACGCTCCCTTTTCCCTTGCCATACAATGGCTACCGAAAACCTTTTCACTAAAAATAAGCGTAAAAAACCTTCCTCTTAACCTACATAAACGGAATTGGAGTGAGAAATGTTTCGTAAAACTTTACTCTCGGTAGCCCTCGGCACCGCCCTGTTCGGACTGACTGCCTGCAACGATAACCAGACAGAGAGCAGCACCGTCGCCAAACCGGAGCAGGCCATCCAGTACAAGGACGTGATCGACCGCCGGGGAACACCGACCCAATTCCGCGACTTTGACAGCTACTCCAACCTCAAATACAACCCGCTGCTCGATCTGGGCGCCTGGCACGGCTTCCTGCTGCCAGCCAGCGACAAGGAGTGGGGGGGATTCACCGGCCCCATGGTCATCTCGGAGGAGTACAGCCTCTTCTTCGCAAGCGAGCTGGACAAGCTCACCCTGAGCGATGCGAGCGGTCGGGCTTTCCCGCTCACCAGCGCCAGCAAGCAAGAGGTGTACGCCATTCCAGGTGCGTTGGTGCAACGCTTCGAGTTCGAGCCCTTCACGCTGGAGCTGGAGCTGCGCTACGGCGATGCCCGCACAGCTCTGATCCGCACTCGCCTGCAAAACCACACCGATGCCCCGCTCACCCTCAACCTCAACTGGCAGGGGGAGTTGCTCAACCAGTGGGATGCCAAGAAGACGATCGCCGAGCAGTATCCTGACTGGACCCGCACCATCAGCCAGAACAAGCAGGGGGTTGAGTTCCAGTTCGGCAAGCTGCGCAGTACCTGGAACATCATGCAGAGCGGCAGCGCTCGCTACCGCATCGAACGTACTCTGCCAAGCCGCACCACCATCGACGAAAAGGCACTGGGCTACCAAAGCGAAGCCACCATACAGCTGGCGGCCAAGGGGAGTGAGGATATCTATACCCTGCAGAGCTACCTCCACTCCACTGAGGATGCCAACCGCTACCAGCAGAGCCGTCAGGCCTTGCTGGCCGACCCGGCGACCTACTTCGCCGACTCCATCCGCCGCTGGGAAGGCTATCTTGCCAAGGGTCTCTCCAATCAGGGGATCCCGGAATCGGAACGACGCATCGCGGTCAAGGCGATGGAGACCCTCAACGGCAACTGGCGCTCGCCGGCTGGCGCCATCCTGCACGACGGGGTGACCCCTTCCAATACCGCTCGCTGGTTCGACGGCGTCTGGGCTTGGGACAGCTGGAAGCACGCCTACGCCATGGCTCACTTCAACCCGGAAGTGGCCAAAAACAACGTACGCGCCATGTATGACTACCAGATCCAGGCCAATGACCCGGTTCGTCCGCAGGATGCCGGCATGGTGATAGACGCCGTCTTCTACAACAAGCAATCGGATCGCGGTGGCGATGGCGGCAACTGGAACGAGCGCGACACCAAACCGCCCCTCTCAGCCTGGGCTATCTGGGAGATCTACAGCGCCACCAAGGACAAGGCCTTTATCGCCGAGATGTATCCCAAGCTGCAGGCCTACCACGACTGGTGGTACCGTGCGCGGGACAACAACCGCAACGGCATCATCGAATATGGTGCTACCAAGCACGTCGAACATAACGACGAGTACGGCAATATCACCTTCAAGGTACAGTATGCCAACGGCGTGCCAGGGGGCATCTCACTCTCAGGTTGCAGTAACGAGGGAGATAACTGGTATGGCTGCACCGGCATGGCGCTCTACCAGCAGGTATTGAGTGTTGGCGGCTACAGCGATATGGATATCGGTGCCCAACACGGCGCCGGTTGGGAGTCCGGTATGGACAACGCAGCCCGCTTCGGCTTTATCGAGCCGGATCAGCTCAAGCGATATGCCGACAAGACCTATGGCGGCGATATAGCCAAGGCACGCAAGGACTGGAACGTATTCTTCTTTGAAAACCATCAGGACAGTGGCGATCTTATCGGCTTCTCCATCGATCAGGAGTCGGTAGAGCTCAACGCCTTCCTCGCCAAGGAGAAACGCATTCTGGCAGATATGGCCGACCTGCTCGGCAAGCCGGGCGATGCGAGCCGCTACCGCGATGGCGCGACCAAGCTCGCCAGCTACATCAACACCTGTATGTTTGATGACGCCTCCGGGTTCTATTACGACCGACAGATCGCTGCTGGTGATGTAGCCGACAGCAACGGCTGTGTCGGCAAGCTGTTGACCGCCCGCGGCCGCGGCCCCGAGGGGTGGAGCCCGCTCTGGGCCGAAGTCGCCGACCAGGAAAAAGCAGCACGAGTGCGCGAAGTGATGCTTAATTCTCAGGAATTCAACACCAAGGTACCGCTCGGCACGGCGGCGCTGACCAACCCGGCCTACGACCCCAACATCTACTGGCGCGGCCGGGTATGGCTGGATCAGTTCTACTTCGGGGTGAAGGGGCTGGAGAACTACGGTTATCGCAGCGATGCCCAGATGCTGGTCAACAAGCTGTTTGCCAACGCCGAAGGGCTGGCCGGCAGCGGCCCCATCCGCGAGAACTACAACCCGGAGAGCGGTGCTATGCAGGGAGCCAGCAACTTCAGCTGGAGTTCGGCCCACCTCTATATGCTCTATCGCAACTTTCTCAAGCCGCAGGAGTAAAGCTGCGCATATGCAAAAGGCCTCCATAGGGAGGCCTTTCTTATGCTTGGCTGACAGGCGGCATTGCTGGCCGCAAGAGTTTCTGTCAGTGAGTGGTAAGCGGCAGAGAGAGGCGTTTGGCCAGTGCCTGGAAGTTCTGGCTCACTTCGGCCCCGAACAGGGGGTCACCGATGGCACGGTTTTGCCAGTTTTGCTCCAGATGACGCCAGTCATCCTCGGTCAGAGAGTCGCGCAGATGGGGGAAGATGATTCCCTCCTCGTAATTCATGTGCGCCTCCTGCAGCTCAACAAAACGCTCCAGCTTGGCGGTGAACTGGTCGAGCGGGATCACTGCATCCATCAGGATCATCTCCACCATCTCCTTGAGCTCGCCACCTGCCTCCAGCAGCTTGACGTGCTCCTCCTGCAACCGGTTAGCAACCTCCCCCTCCACCACCCGGTATTTCAGGTAGTAGTCATAGATAAGGTCTTCCTTGGGATGGTGGTACTTGTCAGAAACCTCCCGCAGATAGTCGATGACGTCGCGCACCAGAAAATAGCTGATGGGCTGCTCGGCATGAATGGCTGCCAGCTTCTGCTTGAGCAGCTCCAGCAGTCGGGCGATGTTGAGGTGATCCTTGTGCAGACTCGATAACATGGGCACTCCTTGGCGCTGAAATAAGATGTTATTTTCCTGAGTATACGGTCATTTGTCGCCCGAACTTTGCACTCAATCAAGTGGGCGGCAGACAGATTGCCACTCAATGGGACTCTTGCCCTGCTGCTCCAGCAGCTGGTTGGTTTGCGAAAAATGACCGCAACCGATGAAACCGCGATGGGCGGAGAGGGGGCTGGGATGGGGGGCCGTCAGCACATGATGGCGCTGCCGGTCGATAAAACGCCCCTTCTTCTGGGCATGGGAACCCCACAACAGGAACACCACCCCGTTGCAGCTGGCATTGATCTGCTCGATAACCCTGTCGGTAAAGGTCTCCCAACCCAGATGGGCATGAGAGTGAGCCTGACCGGCCTGCACCGTCAGCACGGTATTGAGCAACAATACCCCCTGCTTGGCCCAGGATTCGAGGAAACCGTGGTTGGGTGTGACGAAACCTGGCAGGTCGCGCTGCATCTCTTTATAGATGTTGACCAGAGAGGGGGGCGTGCGCACGCCGGGCAGGACGGAGAAGCAGAGACCATGCGCCTGGTTGGGGCCATGGTAGGGATCCTGCCCCAGGATGACGACCTTGATCTGATCCAGCTCGGTCAGTTTGAAGGCATTGAACACATCGGCCGCAGGGGGATAGATTACCTTGCCCGCTTCCCGCTCTGCCCTGACAGTCGCCAGCGTACTCTTGAAATAGTCCTGCTCTTTTTCAGAGCCAATCACATCACTCCAGGTCAGCACCCCGAACTCCTCACTTGATACGGCGAAGGAGTCAGGATAGGGGCGCCGCCCGCAAGACGCAACCGTGACTCACACTTTCCAGAGCCTGGCGAGCCGCCCGGAACGCTCCAGTTTGTGCAGACCCGCATTGAACAGCAGCATCAGACGACGCGCATCGGGATCCGCCTTGCGCATCAGCAGATAACCGGGTTGAGACCAGATAGGATCAGGGGCGCTGGTCAACGACAGCGCCCGGGGATGGCGGGATTGCATCTGCAGGAAGAGGGCCTTGGCCACCTGCTCATCCATCACCAGATAGCGAATACGGCCGGCGACGAGCTTCTCAAGGCTCTCCTGATCAGAATCAGACCACTCAAGAGCCAGTTCGGATTGACGGGCGGCAAAACCATCCCCGTAAAAATAGCCGCGGGTCACCCCCACCGGCTCGTGGTTGATCTCCCCGAGATTGACGACCGGCGAACCGGACAAGGTAAAAAGACGGGTCGTGAACTGGCCGAGCGATGCGGAGAGATAGAAGCTCTGTTCACGTTCGCGAGAACGAAACCAGGGCATGGTCACAACATAATCCCCGGCAAGAGTGAGCTTGTAGGCTTCAGCCCAGGGGTAAAAGTGAAAGCTGACATCAAGCCCCTCGGCGGCAAAGGCTTCGCGCACCACCTGACAGAGGAACCCCTGCTCGGGCAGAGACTCGCTGATATAGGGCGGCCATTCGCCCACGGCGATCCGGACTGTTTCGGCCCGCACCATTCCAGCCACAACCAGGCAGCAGACCACTATCAGCCAGCGCCATTTTTGCCACCCACTCTTCACCCGCGACTCTCCTCTTTATTTTCCATCAAGTGTAGTTCTCTCGAGTCAGCCTTCCCTGATACGCACCACAAACGCCATAAGGTGTAGTTAAATTACTAGATTTAAAAGATAAAAGATGCATAATTTGGATATCTTACAAAATCAGAAAAATGACCTATTTTTGATTCAACTCAAGAATTTAATCCCATTGAAATGGCGATTTGTCGATTTTTATTGATCTGGATCAATTTTGGTAATATTACCACCGTGGTATATATGACCCCAACAAAGTAAAGGTGTAAGGCAAGGGCCCTTTAAGTCGTCGATATCCTCGGTAGCTTAAATACATCAGGGTAATTTCCTTACAGTTGGATTCGCGTTCCCATTGAGGAGTCATACCATGATCAAAGGCATTCAAATCACCCAGGCCGCCAACACCGCTCTGCTGAACTCTTTCTGGCTGCTGGACGAAGAGAAGCAACAGGCTCGCTGCATCTGTGTCAAAGGCGACGCCTTTGCTGCCGATCAGGAAGTTCAACTGGCTGATCTGGGTCAGTTCGAATACCGCGAACTGCCGGTTCAAGCTGAACCTGCCGTTGAAGGTGGCCAGCACCTGAACGTCAACGTGCTGCGTCGTGAAACTCTGGAAGATGCCATCGCCAACCCGGAGAAGTACCCGCAGCTGACCATCCGCGTTTCCGGCTACGCAGTGCGCTTCAACGCCCTGACCCCGGAACAGCAGCGTGACGTTGTTACCCGTACCTTCACCCAGAGCCTGTAATTCACGCTCTGTCATGAAGTGATGGCATCCATGGATGTCACTAAAAAACGGCCCGAGGGCCGTTTTTTTATTGCGTTGCGTTCAGCCTGACAAGCTCCGTTACACCTTTTCGGTTTCCAGAACCCCGCCCTTGCGGCCCAGCACGCCCTCCATTTTCTTCACATCCAGCTGCTTGCAATATTTTGCCACCACCACGGCCGCAACCCCGTTGCCAATCAGGTTGGTCAGCGCCCGCGCTTCCGACATGAAACGGTCTATCCCCAGGATCAGCGCCAGACCGGCCAGCGGCAGGTGGCCAACTGCGGAGATGGTCGCAGCCAGCACAATGAAGCCGCTCCCGGTGACCCCGGCCGCCCCTTTCGAGGAGATAAGCAGCACCACCAGCAGCGTGATCTGATGGAACAGATCGAGCGGGGTGTTGGTCGCCTGAGCGATGAAGATGGCAGCCATGGTCAGATAGATGGAGGTGCCATCCAGGTTGAAGGAGTAACCGGTCGGAATAACCAGCCCTACTACCGATTTCTGGCAACCCAGCTTCTCCATCTTGTCCAGCATGCGCGGCAGAGCTGACTCGGAGGAGGAAGTACCCAGCACGATCAGCAGCTCCTCGCGGATGTAAGAGATGAAGCGCAGGATGCTGAAACCGGAGGCTTTGGCGATGCTGCCCAGCACGATAAAGATGAAGAAGAGGCAAGTGAGATAGAAGCAGGCGATAAGCTGGCCCAGTTGCACCAGAGAACCCACCCCGTATTTGCCGATGGTAAACGCCATGGCACCGAATGCCCCTACCGGCGCCAGCTTCATGATCATGTTGATGATGCCGAAGATGACGGTGGAGAAGCTCTCGATGACCCCGAAAATAATTTTCCCCTTCTCACCGATATGGTGCAGGGAGAAGCCAAACAGCACGGCAAAGAGCAGCACCTGCAGGATGTTGCCGCTGGCAAAGGCACCGATCACGCTACCCGGAATGATGTCGAGCAGGAATGGAATGATCCCCTGTGACTTGGCCTGCTCGGCATAGACGGCGATGGCGCTGGCATCCAGTGCGGCAGGATCAACGTTCATGCCGGCCCCCGGCTGCAGCAGGTTCACCACGCACAACCCGATGATCAGGGCGATGGTGCTGACCACCTCGAAATAGACGAGGGCGATGGCACCGGTCTTGCCAACGGCCTTCATGCTCTCCATACCGGCAATCCCTGTCACCACGGTACAGAAGATGACGGGGGCGATAATCATCTTGATCAGTTTGACGAAACCATCGCCAAGGGGTTTCATGTCGGCCCCCAATTGGGGATAGAGGTGGCCAAGACATACCCCGAGGGTTATGGCGAGCAGTACCTGAAAATAGAGGCTGCCCATAATCTTTTTACTCATGCTGCTTCATCCCTTCCGTTGTCGGTGTGTTGTTCTGTTTTATTGGTATGCAGCCCCGATGCATCAGACAAAAGCAACCCGCAGGAGACGTAACGAATCCTGGATCTGCTGATGCCGTGCTCTGGTGACTGTAGCGCCATCATCTCATGTTAAAAAATGGAGTTAAGCGACACCGATCACGCAACATTAGTAACCATTTATAAATATTTATTCACTGATTATTAATTGATGGGTGGTACGCAATGAGGGGGAAGCAGTCTGACATGAGGGGAAAACAGAGGGGATTGAGGCAATGACAAGGCCCCGCATGCGGGGCCTTGTCAGTCTTAACCAGCGTTATGGAGCCAATCAGACAGAGGTATCGAGCGGCTCGAAGCCCTTGACCAGATCGTCGATCGCTTTCATCTGCTTGAGGAAGCCTTCCAGCTTGTCGAGTGGCAGCGCGCTCGGGCCATCGCAGCGGGCAATTTTCGGATCCGGGTGGGATTCGATAAAGAGACCGGCCAGACCAACCGCCATACCGGCACGCGCCAGCTCGGTGACCTGCTCGCGGCGACCGCCGGATGCAGCCCCCAGCGGGTCGCGGCACTGCAGGGAGTGAGTTACGTCGAAGATAACCGGATAGCCACCGGTGCTCTTCTTCATCACACCCAGACCCAGCATGTCTACCACCAGATTGTCATAACCGAAGTTGACGCCGCGCTCGCACAGGATCAGGCGATCGTTGCCGCACTCCTCGAACTTGTCAGTGATGTTCTTCATCTGGCTTGGGCTCAGGAATTGCGGCTTCTTGATGTTGATGACGTTGCCGGTACGGGCCATCGCCTCTACCAGATCGGTCTGGCGCGCCAGGAAGGCAGGCAGCTGGATGACATCGACCACCTCGGCGACCGGCTTGGCCTGATGGGGCTCGTGCAGATCGGAGATCACCGGCATGCCGAAGGTCGCCTTCAGCTCCTGGAAAATCTTCATCCCCTCTTCCAGACCCGGGCCACGATAGGAGTGGATGGAGGAGCGGTTTGCCTTGTCCCAGCTCGCCTTGAAGACAAACGGGATGCCCAGCTTGCTGGTCACTTCCACGTACTTCTCGCACACCGCCATCGCCATGTCGCGAGACTCCAGCACATTCATGCCGCCAAACAGCACAAACGGTTTGTCATTGGCAACGTTGATCTCGTTGATCTTGATATTCTTCTGTTCCATCTAAGACATCCTTAATTATGGGTCTTGGGGCCTGAAGCCAAGTTAGTCCGTTGCGACCGGGCGCAGCGGCCTAGATATTCTTCTGTTGCAGTACCAAGCCATCCTTAATGGAGGGGCTTGGGGGTCAAATCCAGCGCAGCCAGCTGCACTTTCAGCACGTCGGCTACCGGATCGTCCGGGCATTGTTCAATAAAGTATTCAAAGTCGTCGGCAGCCTGACGGGGACAATCGAGCTGCTCGTAAATAAAGCCGCGATCCCGCGTCTCCAGCGGATCGCCCGGCTTCATCCGCAGCAACAACTCGCTGCAGCGCAGCGCCTCGGACATGCGGTCTTCCCGCAGCAGGGCGCCCTTGCTGACATTGAGCAGCCGCTCGATGATCTCCCACTGGCCAGAGGGCTGCAGGTAGTCCGGGGTCAGGGTGGCCAGATCGCCGAGCGCACCGCGCAGCAGCAGTTCGATACGGGCCAGGCTCAGCTCATCGCCGGTGAAGGGATCGACATAAACCTCCCCCTCGCCGCCGGCAAAGCTCACCAGGAAGTGACCCGGAAAGCAGATCCCCTCTACATCGAGCCCGAGCTTGCGTCCCAGCTGGATGATGAGGATACCGAGACTGACCGGGATCCCCTTGCGCTGCAACAACACCTGATTGATGTCACAGTTGTCGGCCGAGAAGTAATCCTGCCAGTCGCCGTAAAACCCGAGGCTCTGATAGAAACCACGCAGCAGTTGCTGGCGCACCTCGTCGCAGGTGCCCTCTTCGATCTGCTCGTCCAGCCACTCGTCCAGCAGCTGCAGCTCGCGGATCCCCTGCTCGGCCGAGCCATAGATTTCGTCGCTGACCGCCAGGGCCAGCTCGGTCAGCTCATGGGCTTCAAAATCGGTCCATTCGTCTATACGTAACATGCTCTTCATGCCTTAACCGAACAAACTCGCCTGTTTGAGCACTGCCAACTTGGCAATAAAGTAGATCCAGCCGAGCGCCCCCAGAAAGGAACACCAGCGCACCAGATTGCTTTTGGCCAGCCGCAGCGCCATCGCCGCCAGAAAGACCAATACCAGGATCCCCGTCAGCTTCTCGCTGAGCCAGGGAATGCCGTTATTGAGCGGGTTGAGACCCAGCACCACGCAAAGCAGTATGCCGGAGAGCACCACCAGTCCGTTGAGCAGACCGCTGGTTTTCAGCACGGGTGCGCTGAACGCTCGGCCAGAACCGGCCTGAACCCAGTAAAAACGCAGCATAAACATCAGCACAGCCCCGCCAATCAGGGTGAGATGCAGATGCTTGAGCACAAGATAGCTATTCAATATCAATCCTCGATGCAGAGGCCGCGCCCCTGCCCGTCAAACCGGTAGTTAAGAGATTCAGCAGGCCGGGCACATGCCCAGAGTGACCCGCTCGTTCTCCCCGTAATCGCGCACTGTGGTTACGTTGCGATAGCCGAGATCCTGCAACAGCTGGCGCACCGCCATCCCCTGATCCCAGCCATGTTCCAGCAGCAGCCACCCTTCGCTGTGCAGATAGGCCGGGGCATGGGTCGCAATGTGGCGGATATCCGCCAGCCCCGCTTCGTCCGCCACCAGCGCCGAGCGAGGTTCAAAGCGTACATCACCCTGCTCGAGATGGGGATCGGCGCCATCAATATAGGGGGGATTGGAAACAATCACCGCAAAACGGGGAGCCTGCTCATCGAGCGGGGCAAACCAGCTGCCGTCACGCACCTCGATGGGCAACCCCAGCGCTGCGCTGTTCTCACGCGCCAGTGCGGCAGCGTCCGCCATGCGATCCACCGCCCATACATCGAGCTCGGGTCGCTCGGACTTGATGGCCAGCGCGATGGCGCCGGTGCCGGTACCGAGATCCAGCACGGCGCAGGGCCCTTGCGGGATCTTCGCCAGCGCCTGCTCCACCAGCACCTCGGTATCGGGGCGCGGGATCAGGGTCGCCGGACTCACTTTCAGGGGCAGCGACCAGAACTCCCGCTCGCCAACGAGATGAGCGATGGGCTCGCC
>NZ_CAWMDN010000010.1:0-1245 GCF_963866575.1 Aeromonas sp. L_1B5_3 | reverse complement strand
TATTGGCATCTTTTGGGAGTTCTAAGTTTCGACCCGTCACTGGTAAATTCTGGCGCATAAGAGCCTCAAGAGTTGGCTGTTTTATTTTATTGTGTTCGGCATTAAGCCCAATTTCTTTAGCGTTACGATAAAGCTAGCATGGACACGATAGGTGCAGCAAGTTAAGGGTTGCATTGCGCATGTAAATCTAGGTTATACCCTAACTGGATGTCAGGCAAGGCCGCGCCGCTTCGTCAGAATAGAGTCATCTTTCGCATTTTTTGACACATGCCCGCGAAGGTCATAGATTTCAGCCTGACAGAAACGGGGTTTGAGGCACAACGGAACAGAAGGAGCACTTAAGCCGCCTTCAACCAAGGAGACATCGTGCAGGGGCACCGCATCGGCTACGTCCGGGTCAGCAGCTTCGACCAGAACCCGGAACGCCAGCTGGAACAGACCCAGGTGAGCAAGGTGTTCACCGACAAAGCCTCGGGCAAGGACACCCAGCGCCCCCAGCTCGAAGCGCTACTGAGCTTCGTCCGCGAGGGCGACACCGTGGTGGTGCACAGCATGGATCGTCTGGCCCGCAACCTCGACGACCTGCGCCGCCTTGTACAGAAGCTGACCCAGCGCGGCGTACGCATCGAGTTCTTGAAGGAGGGGCTGGTATTCACCGGCGAGGACTCGCCGATGGCCAACCTGATGCTGTCGGTGATGGGGGCCTTCGCCGAGTTCGAGCGTGCGCTGATCCGTGAGCAGCAGCGCTACCGGGCCAGCGGCCTCAACCTGGTGACGGCGGCTATCGTGCTGTGGAACACGGTGTACCTGGAGCGCGCCACCCAGGGGTTGGTCGAGGCCGGCAAGCCGGTGGACGGCGAGCTGCTGCAATTCCTGTCGCCTCTGGGCTGGGAGCACATCAACCTAACCGGCGATTACGTCTGGCGGCAGAGCCGCAGACTGGAAGACGGGAAGTTTCGGCCCCTACGGATGCCCGGAAAACCTTAGCGTACGATTTTTTCCGAATTCTGCGGGCTCCCCTAAATCGAATGTCAGCAAGCTCTTGAACGCCGCAGACGGGAAGAAGCTGAATTAAGCAACACATTGAAGCACTGAGCAAGCGGTTCCGTGTTTCCCCACCCTTGTTCTTTTAGCCTGGAAGGTTCGCCGCCGGGCCGGTGCCGGGGATGGCCAGCGGTTTGCCTGGTGCGGGAGTCGCCGGTCACCCCTCAATGTCTTGGTGCGACATCGAGCGCCGGGGGCCTG
>NZ_CAWMDN010000009.1:0-6392 GCF_963866575.1 Aeromonas sp. L_1B5_3 | reverse complement strand
GTCCCGGTGAACGGTTACGACGGCGCGCGGCGGCGTGGTGAGGTTGATGGCAACCCGGGCACAGGCGGTATCGAGCACGTCGATCGCCTTGTCCGGCAACTGACGGCCGGAGATGTAACGGGCGGAGAGCTGGGCCGCAGCTTGCAGCGCCTCCTCGTCGATCAGTACCCCGTGGGCCTTCTCGTAGATGCTGCGCAGACCGCGCAGGATCACCGTGGCCTCATCGGCATTGGGTTCGATCACCTTGACCAGCTGGAAGCGACGGGAGAGCGCCGCATCCTTCTCGACATACTTCTTGTACTCGCTCCAGGTGGTGGCGGCGATGGTGCGCAGCTCGCCACGGGCCAGCGCCGGCTTGATCAGGTTGGAGACATCCATGCCGCCGGCCTGGTTGCCGGCCCCGATCAGGGTGTGTGCCTCGTCGATAAAGAGGATGACTGGGCGCACCGACTCCTTGACCTCCTGCATCACCCCCTTGAAACGCTTCTCGAACTCCCCCTTGACCGAGGCGCCCGCCTGCATGGCACCAAGATCCAGCGTCATCAGCTCGACCCCGCGCAGCTTTTCGGGCACCTGACCCGCCACGATGCGCAAGGCCAGCCCCTCGATCAGGGCGCTTTTACCGACGCCCGCCTCGCCCACCACGATGGGGTTGTTTTTGCGGCGACGGGAGAGGATGTCGATCATCAGGTCGATCTCGTGATCCCGGCAGAGTACGGGATCGAGCGAACCCTGACGGGCCTGCTCGGTCACATTGATGGTGAAGCGGGCCAGCAGAGTTGCGTCGGTCGGCAGTGCCGCCGGTGCCGTGTTGCCATTGGCCGGATTGGTCACTGGCGTCTCGGCAGACTCCTTGACCCACTCGTCGAACTGCTGGCGCAGCAGTTCGCGATTGACGTTGGCCAGCAAACGGGTCACCGAACCGGACAAATAGCGCTGCGGGGTCATCAACAGCACCAGCAGCATGACGCCGCTGCGCAGCTGGGCATGCTGCATCTCGGCGGAGGCGAGCAGCCAGCTGTCTTGCAGCCACTCGACCAGCAGCGGCGAAAAAGAGGGATAACCCTGGCCATAGCCGTTGTCGGCAGCGGACGGTTGCAGCAGGGTTTTGAGCTCCTCCACTTCCACGTCGGCGCGTTTGAAGATGAGACGGACATCGCTGAGCGGCGTATCCAGCATCTTGAGCAGCAGATGCTCGATGCGGATCTCGGCTCCCTGATGGTTGACACAGAGGGCCGCGGCCTCCTCCAGCATGTGACGGCAGATAGGGTTGAGTCTTTCCACCAGTACTGGCAGTTCTATACGGATCAAGGCGTGCTCTCCTTAGTACTTATTTTAATAATTCGCCCAGTTGACGCAGTACGTCCTGGGTCTGGTTATTGAGTTGGTGGTGATAGAGGCCAAAGATGATGGCCAGGATCAGCGCCCCTCCCATGAACAGGGTGCGCAGGGAGACCTGCTTGCGCAGCTGGTAGCGGGCCGCCTGCCGACCGAGGTCGAGGTGAAACACGCTGGGTGCCTCGCCGCTGCTCTCGGGGGCGAGCTGTTTGTGCAGCTGGCGGACGATACGCTCGAACTCTTCGCGCCCCTGGCTCATCACCTTGTAACGCCCCTCGAAACCGAGACAGAGGCAGAGATAGATGAACTCCAGAATGTCGCGGTAGCGCTCCGGATCCTCCTGCAGACGGGCCAGCAGGACGAACACCTTCTCGCCGCCCCAAGTCTCGTTGTGGAAACGGGTCAACAGCGAATGTTCCGACCACTCGCTTTGGCTGCCCCAGTCGCGGCCCATCACGGCCTCATCGATGAAGGTGCAGAGGATGTAGCGAAACGAGAGGACGACGCCATTCTCGTAACCCTGAGCCATCAACTCCTGCTCGATGGCCTGGATCTCGGTCACCACCTGCTGATAGAGCTCGGGCACCCGATCGTAACGGGACAGCAGGCGCACCCGCTGCACCAGCCCCAGCAAGGGGGTCACCGCATCGATCATCGGGTTGATGCTCTGGCCACGCAGTCGGAACCAGTAGTCCGAATCCATGTCCAGCTGCTCGGCATGATCGAACAGCAGATCGCTGAGTTGCTCGTTCTTGATAATGTCCGTGGTCATCTCTGCATGTTTCCTTGGTGCGATCACTGGCTACGAATGGCCCAGAGCTGCATGTCGAGCTCGGGGAAATCGCCGGCGATATGGAAGGCGAGCGTGTTGCCCACTGCCAGCATCTGCCAGGCCGGGCTCTGACGGTCGAGCTGGAAGTAGCTGTAACCGGCGTGGTAGGGCAACTGGCGCGGCGCCACCGGCAGCGGCAGCAGCGGAATACCCGGCAGCTGCAGGCTGATGAGCTCGCGGATCTTGTCGCTGGAGGCCACCTTGGTCTGCTGCAGCAGCTGTTTGCGCAGCTGCTCCTGCGGCATGCGGGCACGCACTGCCAGCACGAAGTCGGCGCTCTGCATCAGCTCGCTCTCGCTCACCATGGCCACCATGATGCCGTACTGGTGCTTGCGCAGCTGGATGGAGACGGCACGCGGCGACAGCACGGTACTGAGTGCCTGACGCAGGGCCAGCATCACCGGTTCGAAGCTCACCTGCTGGTCGTCGTGACGATAGGCGGGGAACTCGGGCGGCAGGCGGGACTCGTCGGTAAAGGTCATCAGTTCGCCACACAGCTGCACCAGCGCCTCATGCAGCCGCTCGGGGTGCAGGGTGCCAAGGCGCGCCAGATGGGAGAGCTGGGGCTGGGCGCGGTTGAGCAGCTGCAGCATCATGAACTCGGCCACATCGGCAACCCCCTGCTGACCCGGCGCCGCGATGCGCTGGGAGAGGCTGCGAGCCCGCTCGGCCACCAGGCCAGCCGACTCGCCGAGGAAGCGCTTGAGAGTCGGGATGGCGGATACGCTGATGCTGCAGGGCATGAAGTTGGGATCCAGCACCAGACCGCCGTCCGGACGTTTGTCCAGAATGCGGGCAATGGCCAGGGAGGCGTAGGCACTGCGATCCTCCCGCTCCAGCATCAGGCGCAGGCTGACCCGCCCCACCTCGAGGGAGACCACGTCCCCCCCTTCGCTGTGCAGGTCGCGCACATCGTGGCGATGGGCCTGCAGTCGGGTAGCGACCTGACCGCCCTGCCCCACCTCGTTGACCCCGCTCACCGAGAGCGGCAGCGCCAGATAGACCTTCTGGTTGGCGACCGAAGCGTCGGTGATCTCCAGCGGGGTCGGCAACATATCGTCGTTCGGGATGTTGAACACGGTACCGTCCGGCAGAATGCCGGTAGCCCCCACCAGCGCGATGCGGCCAAAGCCGAGATAATCCTCATTGATGGCGAGCGACTGCAAGCCATAGAAGTAGTCGCTAAGCGCGCTCAGGCGAGCGTGCAGCGCGTAATCCGAATGTCTCTGTTGTTGCTGGAAGTGCTGAGGCTTGATAAAGAGCCCTTCACGCCAGATAACCCGATTTCGACTCGACATGGTTATTCTTCTTCTTTTTGTAGTTCCACTTCATCCAGGCGCAGGTGCACCAGGATTTGATAGGCCATTCCCTTGCTCTTGATCTTGATGACCTTGCGCCACTCGGCGCTGTCCGGGTCGGCGTAACGTGCAATCACGCCGATGTAACGGGTCTTCTCGTCGAGCTTGACGGGGGGCAGGTATTTGAACTGACCGGGCAGCAGGGTGTACTCCTGATGATCGAGGTAGTTCTTGCCAAGGGCCTTCTCCACATCCGCCGTCACCTGGTCGTAGTCGGTGGCGAGCAGCTTGGAATCTTCCGCCAGCAGCACCACCTGAAACTCGATAGGTGCTGCCTCCCCGCTCTCGTTGGGGTTGACGTCAGGCTCGGCGACCAGACTCAGCCCCAAAGTGGAGGGCTGATCATTGTTGCTCCCCACCTGGATATCCGGGTTCATGGCGACATCGGCCATCTTGCCCATGGTGGTACAACCGGCGAGGGTCAGCAGAGCCGCCCCCAGCATCAGCGCACGTATCATCAAATCAGTCCCTGTTGCTGACGCACGGCCTGGTCATACGCCTGGGCGTAAACCTGATGGAACAGCTTGTCGAACCCCTGCTGGCGAGCAGAGGTGAGCTCGCGGTAGTAGTGCTGGTACATGTTCCAGGCCCACCCTTCATCAGCCATGCCCGGCGCGCCGCTGCGGCGGTATTGCTCGAACCGGCCGAGCAGGGCTTCCGGCGAGAAGGCCTGCAGGATGCTGTCAAGCGCCGCACTGATGGCCTGCTGGTTCGCCACGTGGTGAATACGCACGTTTTGCAGGCTCTCGGCCACCGCGGCCGGCGCGCTCAGGTGCACCGGGCTCTTCTGCTCGGCAAACAGCACCGCCAGGGTCTCATCATAACCAAGGCCAAGGCGCAGCGGATTATCCTCAATCGGACGCAAGTGCTTATCAGCCAGCGCAGCCTGATCGTTTTGCAGCTGGAGCAGCCCCTCCACCATGGCCCGCATGGTCTTGCCCATCTCTTCAAGCATGTCGTGTGCCTGACGGGTATCTTCCAGTTGCAGGTTCTGACCCAGACCGCGCATCAGCGGCGTCAGGGCAACGTGATCAACTCCCTCCTGCGGCATGAAATCGGGATGGTTCTCGATGGTGGGCATATCCAGAAATTCTTGGCTCATGGTGTTCTCGACAGCAGAAAAAGGGGCAAGGGAGAGGGAGTCCATCTCCGGTTGAGGGTGCAGCTCAGCCTGCATGCGGCTCTCGGCCAGCGGATTGATGGCGCGCTCCTGTTGCAGGGCCTGCAAGGGGTCGACGGCGAGATGACGGGGATCCGCCACACCGGCTGTTGGCTCCTCGCCCGCCAGCCACTCGTCAAGCTGCTCGGCCGGATGGGTTCCCAGCACCTGATGCAGGCTCTGCTCCGGCGTAATGGCCCCCAGATAGGCGCGCAGGCGGAACGGGCCGACGATGAGCTCGTCCCCCTGCTCCAGATGCACCTTGCGGGCCCGTCCGATGGGCGAGGTGGCGCCATTGATGTAGGTCTGGCCGCTGAGATCGCACAGGCAGAAACGACCATCATTGAGCTCGACCCGGGCGTGGGCGGGCAGCACGGCCCCCAGCCGATCCTTCAGTTGCCAGTCATCCTGCTCGGAAGCACCCAGGGTGCCGCCCATCTCGTCGAAGCGGTACTGCACCTGCTGGCGACCATCGAGCTGCTCGCTGTTGAGCACCACCAGGGAAAGTTGCTGATTAAACTCGTCCACATTCACTCCTGCACACATATGGTCACAAACGGCTCGCTCGGTGGCTGGCCGAGAAAGGTACTCCACCCCAGACGGGCGCTCTGCTCTTCACCGAGTCGCAGCCCCTTCGCCTGCTCCTGACCGAAGCCAAGACGCAGATCCCAGGCCAGCTGATCGCGCAAGATGAAGGAGACAAAGGTCACCAGCGACTGGAAGTGCTCCCCGTTCGGAAGAAATCCGAGAAACTGGCTGAAACTCAGGTTGTTGATCTTCAACAAAAACTTGCCGGCGCAATCATTAACCTTGTCGCCGATGACAAAATCCCCGCCCAAGGTCGCGCAAGCGCCCCCCAGACGGTTTTGCTGATCCGGATGGATCGGCACCTTGCGCCACTGCCAGGCACTCACCTCTACCTCGGCCAGATCGAAACAGTGGGCCACCAGACCGGCTACCACCTCGGGCGAACGACTGGGGCTCGCCAGCATGCCCGCATAGGAAAGCATCTTGGCCCGGTTGACCGGCAGGCTCTGGCAGACGGCCTCATTGCCAAGCCCCACCAGTGCAAACATCAGGCGGGAGAAGCCATCCTCACCGTTGTCCTGAAAACGGACGTGGTAGCGATACTTGCGCCAGATCCGGTGCAGCAGGGTCAGCAGACGGTGATGAAAGAAGTCGAGAAAGAGGCCGAGCTTCTGCTCCCCCTGGGCGTACTCCCACGCCAGCGAGTCGAGGTAGTAGCCGGGCATCGGCGACTGGCTGCCATGCAGGCCGAGAAACGCGACCTCAAGCTCGTGGCGGCCCCGCTCATCGCGACCAAACTGCAGCACATCGCTGGTTGGAAAGCCGAGGGAGGCAGTCGCCTTGAAACGGATCTTCTCGTCACCCGGCAGGTGGTCGAGACCACGCTCCTGATCCGCCCCCTCCAGCCGGTTGAGCAGCTCGACCAGCTGGAAGAAATTGAAGCGCGGCGCCTCCCCTGCGCAGGTCACATCAGGGAGTGCTGACCGATCTGGACTGGCCATTGATAGCGCTCCTTGTTATCGAGATTGACCACCTCAAGCAGGTGGAAGGCGTTGACGCTGGCATAGAGCGAGAAGAAGTGGGCCAGCACGGTACTGAAGAGATAGAGCTCCCCTTCGCTGCCGAAGGCGGACTGGCGAATGGAGAGCACCGACTTGAGCCCCCGCACCGGCATGCC
>NZ_CAWMDN010000008.1:0-18990 GCF_963866575.1 Aeromonas sp. L_1B5_3 | reverse complement strand
CGCGGGAGCCTTTGTTGTTTCCGGATTATCGGGTGTTGTTACTTGAACACCACCGTCTTGTTGCCATAGACGAACACCCGTTCGTTCAGTACCAGCTCCAGCGCCCGGCTCAATACCGACTTCTCTACATCGCGACCCGCCTTGGCCATGTCATCAGCGCTGAAGGTGTGATCAACGTGGATCACGTCCTGCTCGACGATGGGGCCCTCATCCAGATCGTCGGTGACGAAGTGGGCGGTGGCGCCGATCAGTTTGACCCCGCGATCGAATGCCTGGCGATAGGGGCGGGCACCGATAAAGGCGGGCAGGAAGGAGTGGTGGATGTTGATGATCTTGCGCGGATAGGCCTCGACGAAGCTAGGAGTCAGCACCCGCATGTACTTGGCCAGGATCACGTAGTCCGGTGCATAGCCGTCGATGATGGCGCGTACCTGCTCTTCGTGTTCGGTGCGGCTCAGCTCATCGTGGCTGACGGTGTGGAACGGAATATCGAACTTGCCGGTCAGCTCGGCGAGGGTGTCGTAGTTGCCGATCACCGCGACTATGTCCATATCCAGAGCGCCGGCGTAGTTCTTCATCAGGATGTCGCCGAGGCAGTGAGTCTCCTTGGTGACCAGAATGACGATGCGCTTCTTGCCAGCCTTTACCAGACGGCGCTGGGCGCCAGCGGGCAGGGCATCATCGAGATCGGCCAGCAGGGTCTCGTCATTGAAACGCCCCTCCAGCTCGGTACGCATGAAGAAGCGGCCATTCTCGTGATCCACGAACTCATCGTTCTTGATGATGTTGAGCTGATGCTTGTAGCAGATGTTGGTGATCTTGGCGATGAGGCCCTTGGCGTCCGGGCAGTCCGTTAGCAGTATTTTCTTTTCCATCTCTGTCATTTTCCGTTTGTGGTGTTGGCGCCTGTCTCTGCGCAGGCTGCGCGTTTTTTGGCACTATGCCACAAACAAATTGTGGCCAGAAAGAAATTCGGTGGGCGCTACAGCCACAAGAGGAGTGCGATGGGAGCAGGGGAGAACATCGAATCCGTCAGGCAAAGGTTTTTCAGCTTGAGCCGGTTTTTGGCTGGTATCTGCCGGCGCTTTTCTTTAGGCTGTCAGCGCTTATTCTCAGGGCGGGGTGAAATTCCCCACCGGCGGTATCCCGATCTGACTCGGGGAGCCCGCGAGCGCCCGACCCCGGTCTGCCGGGGCGGGGTCAGCAGATCCGGTGAGATGCCGGAGCCGACGGTCATAGTCCGGATGAAAGAGGATAAGACAGACATTGCACTCTCTGCCCCCTTAGGGCTGGCTGCTGCATGGCCATTTCTGTCTGCCTTTCCATGCCCTGATTCTGGTCCTTTTATTGTTTGGGAGCTTTACCATGAATCAGTCTCTACTCAGTGAATTCGGTGATCCAATTGCCCGTGTCGAAGCGGCTCTGACTGCCTTGCGGTCAGGCCAGGGGGTGCTGGTGGCCGATGATGAAGATCGGGAGAACGAGGGCGACCTCATTTTTGCCGCCGAATCCATGACCAATGAACAGATGGCGCTGATGATCCGCGAGTGCTCCGGCATCGTCTGTCTCTGCCTGACCGATGAGCGGGTGCGTCAGCTCGAACTGCCGATGATGGTGGAGGCCAACTCAAGCCACTATCAGACCGCGTTTACCGTCACCATCGAAGCGGCGCAGGGGGTCACTACCGGTGTCTCGGCGGCGGATCGCATCACTACCATTCGTGCCGCCATTGCCGATGGGGCCAAACCGGGTGATCTCAACCGGCCTGGCCATGTATTCCCGTTGCGTGCCCGTACCGGGGGCGTGCTGGTGCGCCGTGGTCACACCGAAGCGACGGTCGATCTGATGCAGCTTGCCGGGCTGAAACCGTTCGGGGTGTTGTGCGAATTGACCAGGGAAGATGGCTCGATGGCCCGCTTGCCAGACCTGATTTCTTTCGGTCGTCAGCACCGGATGCCCGTGATCACCATCGAAGATTTGGTGCAATATCGCCAATTGCTGTCAGAACGAACAGCCTGAGGCTCATACGAAATTGTAATAAGCGAAAATTTTGGTTAGTCTTTGTCCGTGTCCTCATCACGCGGCACTCATTTTTTAGCCGAATCTGAACAAAAACTGTTCATTCAAAAAAAAATGAGGGTTTTAATGCATTTATCTGTGCTGGGGACTATGCAAAGTATGATTTTTTTGTGCCATAATCACGCCGCTTGCTAAACGTCTGGCGAGTTCAAGGGAGCTTTAAAAATGAAAAAATTGTTGTTGGTAGGTGTTGTTGGTCTGTCCGCTCTGCTGGGTGGTTGCGCAAACACTAGCGAACTGGAAACTTCCGTTCAGAATCTGTCTAACAAAGTTGACCAGCTGGCTCAAGATGTTAGCGCTGTTCGTGCTGATCAGTCCAAGATCGCTGCTGATGTTGCTGAAGCCAAGCAAGAAGCTATGCGTGCTAACCAGCGCATCGACAACATGGCTACTAAGTACAAGAAGTAAGCCATGCGAAAAAATGGCGCAGTTATGCGCCATTTTTTTTTGCCTGAAATTTCTCATCCCCGCTTTTCCTTTTGACCCCAGAGGTCATGCCGGTCTCCCGGCACGCCCCTTCTTCATTCCTTCAGACTCGATCAATAGAGCAGGCTATAGAGCTTGCGACGGTAATTTTGTGCCACCGCTGTGCTGCCCATGGTTGCCAGAATGTCGAGATAGGTCTTTCTGGCATCGCCAAAAGCGAGATCCCGCTTGAGGATGGCAAGCAGCAGTCCCAGCGCCTCTTCCTGACGACCTGCTTGGTTGTATTGCACCGCCAGCTCCTGCGCCAGCGCAAAGTCATCCGGATTTTCGGCATGGCGAGCTTCCAGCGCACGCAGCTCCGGGCTGTCCGCCGCTTGCAGAGCCAGTGCCAGCCGTGAGGTCAGGGCATGGAAATGGCTATCCTGTGCCACCATCGGAATATTGCCGAGCCGCTCCTGCGCTTCATCGAGCAGGTTGAGATCGAGCGCGGCCTGAATGAGCCAGAGGCTGATGTCGTGGCGCTCCGGAGCGATCTGATGAGCTTTGCCCAGATGGGCATAAGCCTCGCCGGGCTGGCCATCGGCCAGTGCCTGTTGCCCCTTGGCAAACAGCTCCTCTTCCTCTTTTGGTGCGAAGGCAGCGAAGAACTGGCGCAGGGTCGCTTCATCCTGCGGCCCTTCAATGATCCCCTGTTCATCCGGGCGTCCCTGATGGAACAGCACCAGTGCCGGCAAGGCACGCAGGCCGAGCTGGCTGGCCAGCGGTTGCAGCTGGGGATTGTTCATGTCCACTTTGGCCAGCGTGACCAGTTCGTTGGCAGGCCCAACCAGCGATTCGATCAACGGCGTCATTCCCTGGCACTCCGGCATCTGCGGCGCATGGAAATAGATGACGACCGGCTTCTTCATGGAGGCATCGATCAGTTCTGCGTGAAAATTCTGGGGAGTAATGTCGACGATCATCAGTTGGACTCTTCCGAAAGGGTTTGGAACAACATGGGGGTGAGGGGATGGCAATTCAAGCGCTCGTCCAACCGGTAGCCATTGACCGCTGTCGTGGCGGCGGCAAGGCTGAGCCAGCCACTGGCAAAGGGCCAATCCTGAACCTGATAGTGCTGCTCATCGAGCTGGTTATCGAGGCGCCACGCCTCGTCGGGGATGAAGCGTACTTTCTCAAGCCCGGCGGCGATGCCGCCACCGTGGGCCTTGAGTACGGCCTCCTTGCGTGACCAGAGCCGGTAGAAGGCGCTCTCCTGCTCATTCTCCGGCAGGGCGCAGAGCCACTCATATTCACTCTGTGCATAAAACCGCCGGGCAAGGGGCAGGGGAGAGTGCCGTCTTTTACCCAGCTCGATATCAACCCCGAGCGGCCCCTGCTGACAAAGCGCCAGTACCAGCCAGGATCCACTGTGGCTGAGATTGAAATGCCAGCGCCCATCTTGCAGCTGCGGCTTGCCGTGCTCCCCGTTGCTAAATTGCAGCGCGGATGGCGAAGTGGCCAGTCTCTGTGCCAGAAGCTGGCGCAGCAAAGCCCGGCTGAGCAGATACTCCTGACGGCGCAAGTTGTGGCTCATTTGCTGCCAAATACGGTGTTCATCGGCCGATAACAGCTCGGGCAGGGTAGCGAGCGATTCCTGAGCAATCAGGGTCGGATTTAACAAAAAAAGATCGGTGGCGATCATAATTTTTCACTTAAAAAGGGTGATGAAGCAGGGATAAATGCCACTTATCTCTGAGCCGGATGGCCGCTTTTGCGATTGTATATTGTTTGGCCATGATCACATTAATTATGAAAAATCGTGCATTTCCTTGCAAAAATGTGAGCCCGATAGGGATTTTCACTTGCCTCGATAGAATTCTTGGATATAGTCGGGTGCTGTTGCCTTATTAATTGCCTTTCGGGGCCGTATTTTAACAAGATTTCTATTTTTGCGGGGATAAAGGATTGCGCCACCTGATGCTACTGCTGGTCGCGCTCGGAATGGTGGGTTGTGCCTCGGCACCCCAAACCGAGGTCGCGAGCAAGATCGAAGTTTCCATGATGGAACCCGTTATTGAACCGGAAGCTTCGCAAACACCTGATGTGAATGAAATCCTGACAGTTTATAAAGAGTGGCGTGGCGTTCCGTACCGGATGGGTGGCAGTAGCCAGCGTGGTATCGATTGTTCCGCCTTTGCCCGTGAAGTGTTCCGCAATGCCGTCGGTGTCGAGTTACCCCGTGACACCCGTTCTCAAGTCCATGAAGGGACTCGTGTTTCCAAGAAGGATCTGGTCGAGGGTGATCTGGTCTTCTTCAAAATCAATCGTCGTCTCAATCATGTCGGCATCTATGTCGGGAATGGCGAGTTTATCCACGCCTCTACCCGAGCCGGTGTGACCCGCTCCAAGCTGGACAGCCAATACTGGCGCAGCAAGTTCTGGCAAGCGCGCCGGATCGATATCTGAGTCAGGCTGGACAAACGGCTCGCAGTACGGACTGTTTTTCCAACCTCACTTGAACCGGGCTCCTGAAGCCCGGTTTTTTATGGCTGTGATTTAGACTTTCGCAGGCCAAATCACTATAGTGTGGGCCCGTTTTTCTTCGGCAGGCCCAGCATGACATCCCGCAATGACCGCAAATCCGGACTCCATCCCCGCAATCGCCATCTCGATGGTTACGATTTTGAGGCGCTCTGCCGGCAGACTCCGGAGCTGGCCACCCATCTCTTTACCAATGACTACGGCAATCTCACCATCGATTTTGCCGATCCCGCTGCGGTCAAGGCCCTGAACCGGGCGTTGCTGGCCCACCACTACGGCATTGTTCACTGGGATCTGCCCGCCGGTTACCTCTGTCCACCCATTCCGGGGCGGGTCGATTATCTGCACCGGGTTGCCGATCTGCTGGCCGAGAGTGCCGGCAAGGTACCTGCCGGCAAGGGGGTGAGGGTGCTGGACATCGGGGTCGGAGCTAACTGCATCTATCCGCTGCTCGGTAGCCGTGAATATGGCTGGCGTTTTGTCGGCTCCGATATCGATCCGGTATCGGTGAAAGCGGCGGCTCTGCTGGCCAAAAGCAACGGACTTGGCAACCAGATCGAGTGTCGCCTGCAGGGCAATGCCGAACATGTCTTTCGCGGCATCATAGGGCCGAAGGAGCGCTTTGCGCTGACCCTTTGCAATCCTCCCTTCCACGCCTCGCTGGCTGAGGCGAGCAAGGGGAGCGAGCGCAAGCTGCGCAATCTGGGCAAAGAGGTGAAGGGGGCGCCGGTACTCAATTTTGGCGGCCAGAAAGCCGAGCTTTGGTGCGACGGGGGTGAGGCGGCGTTTCTGACCAGGATGATCAATCAGAGCAAGGAGTTCGCCAGCCAGTGCCTCTGGTTCAGCTCGCTGGTCTCCAAGAAGGAGAATCTGCCGGTTGCCAAAAAGGCATTGACCCGGGTCGGGGCACGTCAGGTTCGGGTGCTTGAGATGGCGCAGGGCAACAAGGTGAGCCGGGTGTTGGCCTGGACCTTCTTCGATGATGCCGGCATGCGTGAATGGTGGTCAGCCCCACGCTGAGCGGATTGAACAAGGCCCGTTGCGGGCCTTTTTTGATCGCTATGGGGATAGAAGGGGGGGGCGAGATCTCAGTTGGAAATCGATTTCTTCATTGGCAGATAATGCTTTTTGATGTGATATGAGTAGTGACTTCTGCCTTGGTACAGGTGTACGCCGAGATTTTTTTGCACTTTCAGCTGTAACTTTAATAAAATAGGACTGGTTAGACCTCTTTACCGGCATTGAATCACATAGGGATCGGAACATGAAAGTTGTCGATTTTCTGAAGCGCAAGCGCGAAATTCTGGCGCAGCACCCCTTTGAGCTCAAGGATTGGCTCTCTCCGGCTATCCGCGACTACTGGCGTGAGTTTCAGCAAAAGGCACATCTTCACCCTCTGCTGGGACGGGTGCTGGACCTGCAAAGCGAAGCCCAGAACGCACAGCAGCAGAATGCCGACACCGTGGCTCAGGTGGCTAACGGTCAGCCTGCCGTGGCCCAGGATCCTGCCATCGAGCTGGAGGGCGAAGCCGCTGCGCTCTATGCCGAGCTGCAGGGCAAGATAGGCGAAGAGACCCATGTTGGCGAGTGGCTTCATATCAGCCAGCAGATGATCGATCAGTTTGCAGCGGTGACCGGCGATCATCAGTGGATCCACACCAATCCGGAGCGTGCGGCTGCCGAGTCGCCCTTCAAGACCACCATTGCCCACGGTTTCCTGACGCTGGCTCTGCTGCCGCAGCTGACCGGCTCGGTGGATGAGTCCACCCCCGAGTTTCCGACTGCTCGCATGGTAGTGAACTTCGGGCTGGATCAGGTGCGCTTCCCGTACCCCATCAAGGTGGAGAGCAACATCCGCGCTCGCACCAAGCTGGCACGGGTTACCCCCATCAAGGGCGGTCTGGAGCTGCTTAAGGAGATCAAGGTGGAGATCGAAGGGATCCGCCGCCCGGGTTGCGTGATTGAGTCGGTGACTCGCATCTACTTCTGATCCCTCGTCGTTGAAGATGAGCAAACGGGTTCGCAATAGCGAGCCCGTTTTCATTTTGGCCGTCAGGCGCGGCATGAACGTTCAGAGACGCTGCTTGTGCTTGATATGACTCACAAAATCGCGTTGTATGCGGTTAGCCAGCTCTCATTTTGGCAAGTCCGTGTCCTGAAACGGCAGCATGTTATGCCACTATCGACTTCTCAATCCCTATTCTGGAGACGATAGTGCCCATCAATCACAAGATTATTCTGCCACTGTTGTTCAGTCTCTTTATCCTGCTGATCCCGACGCACTGGATCCCTCTCGAGGGAATTACTGTGGTCGAGCAGCGGGTGGTCGCTATTTTCGTGCTGGCGGCGCTCTGCTGGATCCTGGAGCCCATCCCCATCTTTGCTACCTCAGTGCTGATCATCGTGCTGGAGCTACTGTTGCTCTCCGACAAGGGGCTCTGGTTCATGACGGCAGGCAAGAGCGAGCCCGGGTTTGGTTCGCTGCTCAAGTCGACCGAGGTGATGGCAACCTTTGCCTCACCGGTCATTATGCTCTTTCTTGGCGGCTTTTTTCTGGCCATCGCCGCGACCAAATACCATCTGGATGTGAATCTGGCGCGGGTGCTGCTGCGCCCCTTCGGTCGCAACCCCAGAGTCGTGATGCTGGGGCTGATGCTCATTACCGCCACCTTCTCCATGTTTATGAGCAATACCGCTACCACGGCCATGATGCTGGCTATTCTGGCTCCGGTGTTGGCGGTATTCCCGGAGCGGGATCCGGCCAAGGTGGAATTGGTACCCCCATAGGTACGCCGCCCAACGCGGTGGCTCTCAAATATCTTACTGGCGAGCATGCCATCTCGTTTGGTCAGTGGATGGGGTTTGCGGTGCCCTTCGTCGCGCTCTTGCTGCTTGGCTGGTTTCTGCTGGGGCGTTTCTTCCCGAGCCCGCTCAAACAGATCGAGCTGAAAATCGAGGGGCGTTTCATGCAGACGCCCCGGGCCTGGGTGGTCTATCTCACCTTCATTACCACCATAGTGCTCTGGCTGCTCGGTGATCTGCACGGCATGAACTCCTACGTGGTCGCCATGATCCCGGTCGCCGTCTTCCTGACGACAGGGATCATCACCAAGGATGATCTGCACAAGATCTCCCTCGATGTGCTCTGGCTGGTGTCGGGCGGGATTGCGCTGGGCCTAGCGCTGGAGGACTCAGGGCTGGCGGAGCGTCTCATTACTCACATACCGTTCCATGAGTACTCCACGCTCGCCGTATTGGTGGGGGCATGCCTGTTGGCGGTGGTGATGGCCAACTTTATGTCCAACACGGCGACAGCCAACCTGTTGCTGCCGTTGGTGGCGGCACTGGCGGTCAGCATGCCGGAGCTGGCCGAGTGGGGCGGCAGCCATACCCTGATCCTGGCGGTGACCATCTCGGTATCGCTGGGCATGTCGCTCCCCATCAGTACGCCGCCCAATGCGCTAGCCCATGCCACCGGTCTGGTGGAGAGCCGTCAGATGGTGCGGATCGGCGTCATCATGGGGATGGTGGGCACAGTGCTGGCGATGCTGTGGATCTACCAGATCGCGGCTTGGGGGCTGATCTAGTTGCCACTCTGTTGGTCTAATAAAAAGGAGGAGCCAATTTGGCTCCTCCTTTTTATTTTTGGGGCCTAGAAACTGGCACCCAGACTGAGGAGGTGCTTGTAATCGGTCTTGTTGAGAGACTGGCTGAACGGGCCCAGGTTTAACTCCCCTTCCTCTCGCTCGACTTCAGTGCTCCATGAGAGGCGCAGATGGTCGTTGAAGTAGTAACGCATGCCAATGCTGCCAGAGATATCCTGGTTGAGAGTGATATAGGGGGAGGGCTGAGCCAGATACTTGGTATAGCTTCCTTTGCTGAACAGCTCGAATGGCTGCTGCCAGAAGGAGAGCGGTTGGCGGTAGTCCCAGAGTAGTTCCCCGATGGGATAGCTGATGGTATGTGAGCTTGAATAAAAGATGCTCAACAGCTCATTGTTGCGATAGTAGGCTCGCTGCATACCGCCTTGGGCAATAAGCTCGAGTCGCCGTTTTTTGTCATTCCAGAATCGATAACCGGGGCCCGAACCAAAGTCGAGTTTGAAATAGTAGTCGGCCAGCATGTCATATTCGGCATTGACCGAGCTGCGAATAAACCAGTGTTGATCGAAGAAATAGTCGAGGGTGGGCGTCACCTTGTAGTCATGGCTATCGGTGACGTTGTTGGAGGTCTCGTAGTTATATTCTCCCGAAAGGGTGTAACGCCAGTCGAGATTAGCCACTTCAGTTGTGCCTTTGACGTTGACGTTGTTGGTCTTCTTGTCGTTGTCCCTGATCTTGACGTTGAGATCGCCGCTGCCGCTCCAGAGCCAGGCATTGCGCTCATCATTCCCATCCTCGAACAGTTTTATGCCGCCCTTGGCTGTCGCTTTGGGCTTGTCCTGCTTTTCGAGTCGCCAGCGTTTTATGGCATCACGTTTGACGGTCACTGACCCGCTATAGGGCAGGGCAATCCGTACCGACTGGTCGGTGATCTCTTCAATGGTACCGGTTAGGCGATCACCATTTTGCATCCATAGGATGTCTTTGGCCCAAAGCGGCGGGCAGGAGAACAGCAAAAAGAGCAGCAGGTATCTCATGGTTTGGGGCAACTCCGTGCAGTGTCAGCCGCTGATGGGCTTGGGCAAGCCATTCTTCAGTGCCAGAGTCTCAGCGACTGCACTCTGTTCTACTTCGGGGGCCGCAATAAATTGTTCTACCTCCGGGGTGAGAACAAGAGGCGCGCCCTGCTCCATCTCCTCCTCCGTGCGTGACAGAGGAGAGTGCACTTCCAGCCAGCGACGGCCGTCGGGCTCGATGGCAACCTTGACCGGTTGATTGATGACCCGCACCGGCGTACCGATCGGCACCATCTTGAAGAGGGACTCGATATCATCAGGGCGCAGCCGGATGCAGCCTGCACTTACCCGCAGGCCTACACCAAAATCCTTGTTGGTACCGTGAATGAGATAGTCCCGTTTGCCATAACCCAGGCGCATGGCGAATTTGCCAAGGGGATTATCCGGTCCCGGCGGCACAACCGCTGGCAGCGTGATCCCCTGCTGCTCCAGCCAGGATTTGCGCACCATGGGGCCGGGTACCCAACTCGGATCTGGGGTCTTCTCTATGATGGTGGTGGTCATCTCGGGTGTCTCGCGACCGATGTCGCCGATCCCGATGGGTAGTACGATCACTTCCTGCTTCCCTTTCGGGAAGTAGTAGAGGCGCAGCTCGGGCAGATTGATGACGATCCCCTCGCGCGGGACATCGGGCAGCAGCATCTGGGTCGGCAGGGTCAAGCGGGTGCCCGGCTTGGGTAAATAGGGATCAACACCGGGATTTGCTTCAAGCAGCGCCAAAAAACCAATTTGGGTATGTTTGCCAACCAGCTCCAGATACTCATCCTGCTGGATGAAGTAATCCTCCAGCTCACCAATCAGGCGGCTGCCAGTCGGTGGAAGTGGATAGCTTCTGGCCTGTACGGGCAGTGCAGACATCAGGGCCAGCAGCAGAAAGAGGAGGGGGTTTATCGGCATCGGTATTCCATCGGTTGGAGTGAGGCAAGGTGATTGCGACTAATGCCCCGACAGTTATCTCTGTTCTTTTTTGGCCTTGTTACGCAAGGCTATTTGCGACAAAAGCGCGTTGAGGCGACAGTAAACCAGCCAAAAGCGGCGTCTGTCACCCATTTTGTCGCAAGGGGCTGATAAACCGCGAAAAACTGACTCGAATGGCGAACGGGGCAAGATGGATGAATCTTTCTATCTGGCCAGACAATCCTGTCAGGCTTGTTTGGTGTCGACAGGGTTTGCATGGAGAGTAAGGGGGAGATGGCTGGCTAAAAAGCATTCACTCGATTGATAAGTAAGAAATTTTCATTGCATTATTCCCCTTGCTTGGGTAAAAAATCATCCCACGGAGAGATGCCGGAGCGGCCGAACGGGATTGACTCGAAATCAATTGTGGCAGCAATGCCACCCAGGGTTCGAATCCCTGTCTCTCCGCCATCTTAAAGGCTCAACACATTGAAAAAGTTGGGTTTTTTATTTTAGTGATTTTTTCGGTATGCCAGTGAGTATGCCATTAGGTGTTGGCTGTCCTGCTCCTCGATAGCATTTCTTTGGACAGGTCATCGTCGTTACTCCTTTCAGTTTAACCAAAGCAAGAGAGGGCCATTGGCCCTCTCTTGCTATCTATTGTGTTGGTCAGTGCAAACAGCACTGCTTGTACTTCTTGCCGCTGCCACAGGGGCACGGCTCGTTGCGGCCAATCTTGATGGGTGCCACCACTGGTTGAGAACGTGCCGGGCGTTCACTTCGTTGCGCCAGAAAGTGGGCATGCAGGATACGAGCGGCAAAGCGGGCTTTAGTGGCTTGTTCTTGCAGGTGTTCATTGCTGAGCGCTTCGAGCGATGTAGGCATCTTCTCCAGCGGTTCACTGATCATCGCCAGTGCAGCAGCTTCAGGTGCGGGCAGAGCGGGCCATGGTGCCAATTCAATCGCCCCTAGGTAACCCCCACACCAGTCATGGATCAGAGGGACCCACTCTCCGTGTCGTTCAAACTCCGGTGCCACCGGGAAATAGTCTTCTGCCGCATAGGTCAGCGTGGTCGCAATGTCGTTGCTGTGGCGCATCACCAGATCGATAAAGCGCTCCAGCTCAGCTTCGCTTTGCCACTCGGGTTGATCCTGCTCGCCACCCCAAATTGCAGGGAGCCAAGAGCTCGGCATGATGAGGTGAGGGCCAGAGACCACAGCTGTCAAAAAGCCATCGAGCATCGACATAGAGGCTATGCTGTTTTCACTGCCGTAGCGCTCCAGCAGCGCCTCCAGCTCATCGAACTCTTCATCACTCAATATTTCAAACGATTGCATTTTTACCAACTCCAGTAATCCATCCGTTTTGGCATGGAGTAGTATATTGACTAAATGTCACCACCCACGCCCTTGTACTTCTCTACAAAGGCCGCGATCTTCTGGAAAACGCTCTGTTTTTTGGTCAGATATTGCGGGTTTAGCGGGCTCATCTTGGGCAACAGTGAATTGAGCTCGGTGCCGTTTTCGCTGGCGAATTCGCGCTTGAGCGAATTACTGATATACCGCTTTGCCGCTTCCACATTCAGATTTTCAGAGCTGATCAGCTCATCTGCTTCTCGTCGTTGCTCAGCCTGAGCAAACGCGTAGAACGCTTCGATGACGCTGGCGGCATCACCTATCTGGTCCAAGTCGGTTTGATTGATAAAATCGACTAGCAGGCTCTCCTTAGCTCGATTGCCAAGGCTTGCACGGATCAGGCGACGTACTTCGTCTACCAGCTCAGCTTTGCTTCTGGTTTTCTTGTTGTGCTCATAGATCAGCTCAAGTATGTAGTCGAGGTTGATCTCCTGGGATTTGAGCAGATCTACCTCAAATACGATGTCATCCCAATCGATGGTGGATTTGTCTTTCTCCTCTGCTGATTTTTGCCGACGCTGCCAATCTCGGATGTCATTGTAAGTAGAACGGTAGTCTTGGATTGTGCGTTCGGCAGGCAGGCGAATGGTCTGCAACTCGGCCAGCTTTGCATCATCCAGATAGTGTTCGGCTTTAAATGCCTCGACCGCTTCAGGATCGCTCATATCTACGCTTTGCAGGGCCTTCAGGCTGGCAAACTCGTCATAGTTTTGTAGCAAATTCTCTACGCGTAGATACTCGCCAAAGAGTTTCGCGAACGCTTTCTTGTCGGCCTCTTTCTCAATGGCCGCAGGATCAGGAAAGCGCTGCTCCAGCTCGTTAACCACATCCATAAAGCCGCGCCGTGCTTGACCAGTTACGATATCGGTAAAGCCTTCCATGTACTCTTTGTAGCTCTTTTCCAATACTACGTTCTTGGTGTTCTTGTCACCAAACAGGGTGATGGCATCGATAGTCGCCTGCTCTAGGTCCCGGAAAGTGACGATATTGCCGAAGGTTTTGGTAGCGTCAAAAATGCGGTTGGTGCGCGAGTAAGCCTGCATCAGCCCGTGGTAGCGCAAGTTCTTGTCCACAAACAGTGTGTTCAGCGTGGGGGCATCAAAGCCGGTCAGGAACATACCCACCACGATCAGCAGATCTATCTCCTTGGCCTTAACCTGTTTGGCCAAGTCGCGGTAATAGTTCTGAAAACCGTTGCTATCCACACTGAAGTTGGTCTTAAACAACGCGTTATAGTCTGCGATGGCCGCGTTTAAAAACTCCTTGGCACTGCTATTCATAGCAGAGACATCAAAGCTTTCATCTTCAATGTCTCCTACAGCATCCTGTTCTTCATTGGCAGCAAACGAGAAGATGGTGGCAACTTTAAGTGGCTTATTACTCTTTTGCTGCAACATCTTGAACGATTCGTAGTAGAGCTTGGCAGCCTCCACGCTGCTCACCGCAAACATGGCATTAAAACCCTTGGCGTTCGCTTGCAGGCGATGGGTCTTTTGCCGGAAGTTGTTTAGGATGTACTGGGTGATCTCACGAATGCGATCCGGATGTAGCAAGGCCTGCTGGTTTTCCGCCGCGCTCAGCTTTTTCTCATCTTTCTCTGTTTCAATTGCTTTAAACTTCGGGCGCACATCGTTGTAGTCCACCTTGAACTTGAGCACTTTTTCATCGCGAATAGCATCGGTGATGACATAAGAGTGCAGCTCTCGGCCAAACACACTGGCGGTGGTGTCCGCACCCAGCGCGTTCTGCGGGAAGATGGGCGTGCCGGTAAAGCCAAACTGGTAGAACTTCTTGAACTTTTTCTTCAGGTTGTTCTGTGCCTCGCCAAACTGGCTGCGATGGCACTCATCGAAAATAAAGACCACCTGCTTGCCGTAAATCGGCAAGTCAGTTTCGCTCTTTATCAAATTATTGAGCTTCTGGATGGTCGTGACGATGATCTTGTTGTCATCCTTCTCCAGATTACGCTTAAGGCCCGCAGTGCTGTCCGAACCATTGACGCTGTCCGGTGAAAAGCGCTGGTACTCCCTCATGGTCTGGTAATCCAGATCCTTGCGGTCCACCACGAAGAATACCTTGTCGATAAACTCCAGCTCGGTGGCCAACCGCGCCGCCTTAAAACTGGTCAAGGTTTTGCCTGAACCTGTGGTGTGCCAGATATAGCCGCCGCTTTCGGTATTACCCCAGTTCTTTGTCTGATATGCACTGTTGATCTTCCACAGAATGCGCTCGGTGGCGGCAATCTGGTAAGGGCGCATCACCAGTAAGGTGTTGCTGATATCAAACACCGAGTAATGCAGCAGCACATTGAGTAGCGTGTGTTTCTGAAAGAAAGTCGCAGTAAAGTCTTTCAGATCCTTGATCAGGGTGTTGTCCGATTTCGCCCAGTTCATTGTGAAGTCGAAGCTGTTTTTATTGCGTGTCGTGGTATTGGCAAAATAACGACTATCTGTGCCATTGGAGATGACAAACAGCTGTAAATATTTGAACAAAGAGTGCTCACTGTTAAAGCTTTCTTTGCTGTAACGGTGGACCTGATTAAAGGCTTCGCGGATTGCCACTCCACGTTTTTTAAGCTCGATCTGTACCAGTGGCAGACCGTTCACAAGGATCGTTACATCATAGCGATTGGCATGGTTGCCAGTTTGTTCAAACTGCTTGATTACCTGCACCTTGTTGCGGACAACGTTCTTTTTATCCAACAGGTATATGTTTTTAATTCGGCCATCATCAAAAACGAAGTCATGGATATAGTCATCGTGGATTTTGCGGGTTTTATCGATGATGCTGTCGCTGGGCTTATCGAGGAAGGTCTCAACAAATCGCTGCCATTCACCATCAAGAAACGCTACGTTATTGAGCGTTTGCAGCTGTTCGCGCACATTGGCGAGCATGGCAGCAGGGTTATTCAGGGTGGGCAGGAACTCATAACCTTGATTGACCAGATCTTCAATTAGCTCGCGTTCAAGATCACTTTCGCTCTGATAGCTTTCAGCAACCGACCACTCCTTAGTGTATTTATCCAGCACGATAAATTTGTTGGATTCTGCAATAGTTTTATAATCAGCCATTTTGGTGCTCCTGCTGCCAGTAGCCATAATTGCTCTTCAAATGCTCGAGCAACAACTTGACAATCGCCTTCTCTGCTTGGGTTGGTTCTGCAACTGCTTCGTTCGATAGCGTATTGTGGCTTGTGAAATTAATTATTCTGCTTAGATAAAGTTGCTTGTCATCCGGCAAGAGTTCTGACCACTTGGGGTAACCCAAAAAGCTGGCTGTTTTCTCGTAGAGGTTTCGCAGCAAGGTGAAATGAAACCGTTCAACCCTGTTGTCCGCAATTGCCTGCTCAATGACTTGCTTCAAGTGCAGATGGTAGGAAAAGCTCTTGTTGGAGTCGCCCTGTTTTTCAGTGAGGGCAAAGCTGCCGTCTTCAAATCGCTCCAGCATGTAGCAGGCCTTGCTGTTCAGTTCATTGAAAAGCACGTTGTAGAACAGTGGGCTGTGCGTTGAGACGATGAACCTCAGATTGGATGGGCTTAACCTGATCAGGCTGGCCAGATTGACTGCCAGTTCAATCAGATGGTTTTCATCGAGAGAGCTGACGGGGTCGTCAATGAACACATACTCCAGCTGGTCAAAAGCACTGGTCTCGCGCTCACCTGGTTCAGCAACATTGAGAATTGTCACCGCTTGATCCAGCAGGGTGTAGAAAACACTCCAGATGAAATTGCTCTCTTCGCCTTTGGAAAGCTTGATATGAGGGGAATGTTCCTCGTTACCGCGCGCTAGGGAAAAGGTGACTTCGTCAAAGTCAGCGCTAAAATGTGGCGTTAACTTGTCGTTCGCATAACGCTGGAAATAATGAACGATATTTCCATCCTGACCCAGATCTTTGAGTAGCGTCAGCAGCCAGCTGGTATAAGTATTGGGTTGGATCTTCAGCGTGTACTCGGCATCACCCGCCAAGTCGTTATCCCAATAGAACAAGTCTTCGGTGAAGGCGTTGTAATAGAGGATTTTGTTGCGTGATAACTCGGGCGCATCGGCTTCCCCATCACCCTCTTCGCCATTGGTTTTGGGCGCAATCAGTTTCTTGAACTCTCGCGACAGACGGGTTTTGCCCGTACCATTGAAGGCGTAAACCAATTGCACCTTCTTGTTGCTATCTTTCAACTGCTGAGCAATTTCGGTCAGCGTCTTACCCATATTACACCTCTACCCCTTCCGGCTTGGAGAAGTTCAGCAAAAGATCGCGGTAATATGCGTATTGTTTCTGACGTAGCTCGATTTCGCGAGGCAGACCCTCGGTGATGGAGTTGGTCAGTGCATCGAACTTGTCAAGGATGGCCACAATCCGTTTCTGTTCTTTGACTGAAGGAACGGGTATTTCCAATTGAACAAGGTCAGACTTATTGACTGCAGGCACCCCACCTTCCTTTTTCAAGCCCAACAGCATTTCGCTTCGTGATTGAAGAAAGTAAAAGAGGTATTTATTGATCAGAACTGTCAAATCTGTTGATCGTAGTTTGTAACACAACGGCCCCAACCAGAATGGCTTGTTTTGGTAGCCTACGTAGCCAATGCCACCCTGACCTCGCGACGGAGTTGTGACGGTATCACCAGAGCAATTACTTGCTGCGCTATAGCCCGATCGGGATGTTCCAGCATTGATGTAATCAAAGCTTGTCGCGCTTTCAAGAATTTCGGGTGGTTTTGACCCGGTGTTTATGTCAACTAGTGACCCCAATGTCTTCCACTTCACGTCCTTATCTTCGGAACTTAACAATTGGTCGCGATAGTGGTTGTATTGCTTTTTACGGGCAGTAAGCTCGTTGGTAAGCTCGTTGGTAAGCTCGTTGGTAAGCTCGTTGAAGGTGTCCAGTATACGAACGATTTTGGCCTGGATTTCCAGCGATTTTTTCGTGTTGTCCGGGCAGGGGATCGGGATGGGGACCTTGATCATTTCCCCTTTTGTCAACTTTGACCTGTCTTTGTTTGGCAAGTAAGGAATAAAATCCACAACTTTCAAATAGTAGTAGAGAAATTTAGTATTTAAACCTTGTTTGCCACATACAACATGCACATGATTATTTGCCCAAAATTTCCCTTTCGCATATTGCACAGAGTAATTTTCAAGACTTGCAGAGCCATCCTCTGCAATCAGCACATATTCACCATCATGGGTATATCCATCCACATAATCTTGGATATTATTCGCTCCGTAATATGGAATCTCCCCGGATATACGTAGAGCAGCCTTCACTGGCCTTCTTGCTGCATTCGCTACTTCAACAAAGCGTTCATCCCCTAATGCAGTCCACTCTACAGCAACCCCATCAAGCAGCTTATCCAAAAAATTCATGCAGCTCATGCCTCCAGCTCCTTGCCTTCGCTGCCGTTACCCTCAATCTGGGCGACGATGGCATCAATGTCTTTGCGTAGTAGGTCGATTCTAGACACGGTGGTTTTCAGTTCGGCATTGAGCTGGGCGATGTCCACCACCTCACGGTTGTCTTTTGCTTCCACATAGCTGCTGACCGAGAGGTTATAGTCGTTAGCGGCTACCTGGTCCAAGGACACCGATTTGGCGAAGTGGTCTATATTGGTCTTGCTATCGAACACCGCCATAATTTGCTCAATATGCCTATCCAACAGCACATTGTTATTAGTCTCTCTTTTGAAATAGTCCGGACCGCTGGCATCGATAAACTGGGTCATCGTGTCTTTCTTGTTTTTTGCCAGCACCAGAATATTCACCGCGATGGTAGTGCCGTAGAACAGGTTGGGTGCCAGCGAAATCACGGTTTCGACGTAATTGTTGTCTACCAGATATTTCCGGATCTTTTGCTCGGCCCCGCCCCGGTAGAAGATGCCGGGGAAGCAGACGATGGCTGCACGGCCTTTGGCGGAGAGGTAGCTGAGCGCGTGCAGCACAAAAGCAAAGTCGGCTTTGGATTTGGGGGCGAGCACGCCAGCGGGGGCAAAACGGTCATCGTTGATCAGTGTCGGGTCATCCGAACCTATCCACTTCACCGAATAGGGAGGATTGGAGACGATGGCATCGAACGGCTTGTCGTCACCAAAGTGGGGTTCGCGCAGCGTATCGCCGAGTTGGATGTTGAACTTGTCGTAGTTGATGTTGTGCAAGAACATGTTCATCCGCGCCAAGTTGTAGGTAGTGTGGTTGAGCTCTTGCCCGAAGAAGCCATCTTCGATGATATGGGCGTCAAAGTGCTTTTTGGCTTGCAAGAGCAGCGAGCCGGAGCCGCAAGCCGGGTCGTAAATTTTGTTGACGCTACTTTGGCCATGCATGGCAAGCTGAGCGATTAACTTGGATACATGCTGGGGGGTGAAGAACTCACCACCGGATTTACCGGCGTTGGCAGCATAGTTGGAAATAAGGAACTCGTAGGCATCGCCGAAGAGATCGATATCATTCTCTTCAAAATCACCAAGATCCAGCTTGGCCACGCCATTAAGCACTGCAGCCAAACGGGCGTTTTTATCTTTTACCGTGTTACCCAAGCGGTTGCTTGTGGTATCGAAGTCAGCGAACAGTCCTTTGATGTCTCGCTCTGATGGGTAACCGCTAGCCGACGCTTCAATGTCAGCAAAAATGTGGGCAAGATCGGTATTGAGGCTGTCGTTGCTATTGGCATTTTTGGCCACATTCACGAAAAGATCGCTGGGGCGGATAAAGTAGCCCTTGGTCTTGATGGCATCCTCTTTGATTTCCGGAGTGATCACGCTATCGGGTATTTCTGCGTAGTTGACGCTGTCATCACCGCCTTCGATGTAACTGGCAAAGTTCTCGCTGATAAAGCGATAGAACAGGGCGCCCAGTACATACTGCTTAAAATCCCACCCGTCGACAGCACCGCGAACCTCGTTGGCAATTGCCCAGATCTGACGTTGCAGGGCGGCGCGTTGTTGAATGCTTGTCATGCTGTGATTCCTGTGTGTCGCCTCGCAAG
>NZ_CAWMDN010000007.1:0-646 GCF_963866575.1 Aeromonas sp. L_1B5_3 | reverse complement strand
TCGAGATGGAAGTTCGCGAACTGCTGTCCGAGTACGACTTCCCGGGTGATGACCTGCCGGTAGTCCGTGGTTCTGCACTGAAAGCGCTGGAAGGCGAAGCTCAGTGGGAAGAGAAGATCCTGGAACTGGCTGGCCACCTGGACAGCTACATTCCGGAGCCGGAGCGTGCAATCGACCTGCCGTTCCTGATGCCGATCGAAGACGTATTCTCTATCGCTGGCCGTGGTACTGTAGTTACCGGTCGTGTAGAGCGCGGTATCGTTAAAGTTGGTGAAGAAGTGGAAATCGTTGGTATCAAAGATACCACCAAGACCACCTGTACCGGCGTTGAAATGTTCCGCAAACTGCTGGACGAAGGTCGTGCAGGCGAGAACATCGGTGCACTGCTGCGTGGCGTGAAGCGTGAAGACGTAGAGCGTGGTCAGGTACTGGCCAAGCCGGGCACCATCAAGCCGCACACCAAGTTTGAATCTGAAGTGTACGTACTGTCCAAAGAAGAAGGTGGTCGTCATACCCCGTTCTTCAAAGGCTACCGTCCGCAGTTCTACTTCCGTACTACCGACGTGACCGGTACCATCGAGCTGCCGGAAGGCGTAGAGATGGTAATGCCGGGCGACAACATCAAGATGGTTGTTACCCTGATTGC
>NZ_CAWMDN010000006.1:0-26572 GCF_963866575.1 Aeromonas sp. L_1B5_3 | reverse complement strand
GAGATGTGTATAAGAGACAGTCATAGCCCTCTTCCAACCAAGCTCGACATTGCGCCGCCTTTTTCCTTGCCTCGGAAAGCGACAGCCCCCCCTCTTGGCCGGTATAGGATCCCAGAGTCAGGTTTTTTGCCTTGCCTACAATTCGATAACGGTACACGAAGCTGACTTTTCCGCTATTCCTCCACAGAACAGATAGCCCATCCCTGTCCGCAACCTTTCTGGGCGTATCATCATCGTGACCACGCAGCATTGCTTTGAGTTTTGAATCTGAGATTGCCATTTTGAACCCACACTTGAACCCACACTTGTCTTATATCCCCTAAGATGACTTTAGACAACCATGGAAATTTAGACGATATAAATCAACAATATAGATGCAACCTATAGACATAACCAAACAGCATTAGACACGCAGTGTGATAATACGGCATGAACTGATTGCTGGCCTGATGCCGCGCAAGCGGAACAGGGCAAAGATGAAAGGCGCCGGGTAGCAATACCCGGCGCCTTTCTTTATGCTCCCCTTCCCACTTCCCCACTACAAGCGCTATGAACCGCACGCCCCTGCTGCTGATGGTACTGGTCACCCTGCTGGCCGCCGCCGGCTGGCTCTTCTCGAAAGAGGCGATCCGCGAACTGCCGCCCGCCGCCTTTATCGGCAGCCGCTTTCTGCTGGCCGCCCTGCTTTTGCTCCCCTTGGCCTGGTTGCGCGAGCCACCGCCGAGCCGAGCCCAGATGGTGCGCGCTGCCGGTTGTGGCACCCTGCTCGGCGCCAGCCTGTTGCTGTGGGTCACCGCTATCAGCCAGAGCGATGCGCTCGGCAGCGGCGCCTTTATCATGAGTGTCGCCACCCTGATGGCCCCGCTGGCCGCCTGGGCAGCCTTTCGGGCCAAACCCGGCCGCCACTACTGGCTCACCCTGCCCATCGCTATCGCCGGTTTGCTGCTGCTCTCCAGCAGTACCCACTGGGGCGTGTCGCTCTCGCTGTTCTGGTTTCTGGCGGCGGCCACCACTCTCGGCATCCAGCTTGCCGTCCATCGCCACTTCGCCCAATCCATCGCCCCCACCTGGCTCACCTGCATCCAGCTGGCGATGACCGGTCTGCTCGGCACCCTGCTCTCACTGCTGACCGAGCAGTGGCCCGAGGCCGGTGTCAGTCACAGTATCTGGGGCTGGTTTGCGGCGAGCGTCTTGATCGCCACCACCCTGCGCTACTGGCTGCTCACTCATGCGTTGAGCAAGATGACTACCGCTCACGCAGCCCTGATGATGCTGCTGGAACCGGTCTGGACCCTGATCCTGAGCACCCTCTTCTATGGCGAGCCGCTCGGCGGCGCCAAACTGGCTGGAGCCGGACTGGTGCTCGGCGCCCTGGTGCTCTACCAACTACCCCTGCTGCTGCGCAGTGCACGGCTCAAAACGCCCGTCTGATACGCGTCACTGCCCTGCGGGGCGGTGTCATCATCTCCCTCCTGTTTGCCTATCTTGTCCTGCCAATGCTGACGTTCTGTTAACGGCATTTAACCCTCGGTATCCATAGGGTTAAAGGGCATACCCCATGAAAAAATGCCATATGGCCAGCTTGATGAAGGTCACATTCCTCCCCCGCGACCCTCCCTATCATGCCCCCATCATTCGCCAGCCTCGCGGGCGGGCGATGGCACTTAAGTGGAACACTCACGAATAACAAGAGAAAAAACTATGCAGCAAACCAGCCCCCTCAAGACGGTCACGGTCAGCATATTGGCAACCGCCATGCTGATCTTTGTGGCCCAGTACCTGATAGGCAAACAGGAGATCAAGATCGGCATCGCCATCATCCCGATCCTGCCAATGCTCTTTGCCGTCATCATCGGCATGATTGTCTCCGCCAAACCGGTCAAGGATCGCATCCCCGGCTGGAAACAGCTCTTCACCGAAAAAGAAGAGGGCTTCTGCGGCAAGATGGTAGGCTTCAGCCTGCTGATCCTGGGTACCCAGTACGCGGGGATGATCATCCCCAACCTGAAGATGATCCTGAGCGTCGGCGTGCCGCTGTTCCTGCAGGAGATTGGCAATCTGCTGCCGATCCTGATCGCCATTCCGCTGGCGGTGAAGTTCGGCTTTGGCCGCCGCGCCATCGGGGCCTGCTCCTCCATCAGCCGTGAGCCGTCCGTTGCGGTCATTCAGGGCAAGTTCGGCACCGGCTCCCAGGAGTACATCGGTGTGCTGGCCATCTACCTGTGCGGCTCCGTCATTGGCACCCTCTGGTTCAGCGTGCTGGGCAGTATCGCCCCGCTCACCGGTCTGCACCCGCTGGCGCTGGCTGCCGGCTCCGGCGTGGGTTCAGGCTCCATGCTGAGTGCCGCCTCCGGCGCCCTGATCAACGGTCTCGACGAAGCGCTGGCTCAGCAGGTGCTGAGTATCGCGGCAGCCTCGAACCTGCTCTCGTCTGCCCTCGGCGCCCTCTCTCTCACCTATCTGGGTCTGCCGCTCGCTGAAAAAATCTATGCCCTGACTGCCAAAGGAGAGAAAGCATGAAAAGCATCGTAATGGATATGCGGTTCGTCTTTCTGGCGATCCTGCTGGCCATGTTTACCCAGACCCTGACCACCGGCACCCCGCTCTGGCTGATGGGTGACAGCTTTATCGCCATGTCACTGGTGGTGTTCGCTTCGCTGATTGCCAAGCGCTACCTGCCCTCCTCCCTGCCGGCATTTGCCTATGCCACCATCATCGGCATTCTCATCTGCCTGCCGGAGACCCCGGTGCGCGGTCTCTTTATCGACGCCGTAGCCAAGATCTCCTTCCTCTCCTGCTGCGTACCGCTGCTGGCCTTCGCCGGTCTCTCGGTGGGCGGTCAGCTGGAAGAGCTGAAGAAGATGTCCTGGAAAGTGATCCTGATCTTCATGATCGTCTCCACCTGCTGCTTCTTCGGCGCCTCGCTGGTGGCCCAACTCGGCTTCTCCATTCAAGGGATCATCTGATGAACAACATCCACATTGAACCGGCCCTGCTGGCCCTGCGCGACTTCAGTCAGGAAGTGCGCCACCACCTGCACACCATTCCGGAGGCCTCCGGTGTCGAGTTCAAGACCTCGGCCTACTGCCGCGAGCTGATGGCAGGCTTTGGCTACCGTCTCACCGACTATCCGGGCTTCACCGGTTTCCACGGCGATCTGGTGGTTGACCCGGTACTGCCGACCATCGCCTTCCGTGCCGACATGGATGGCCTCGAGATGCACGACATGAGCGACGTTGCGTTCAAATCGACCCACGAGGGGATGGCTCACAACTGTGGTCACGACTCCCATATGGCGATCGCCCTGACTGCGGCCAAGTTTCTGGCCGCCAACCGCGATCGTCTGCAGTACAACGTCCGCTTTATCTTCCAGATGGCAGAAGAGGATATGCGGGTGCCGGGCGCCGAGAAGATGGTGGAATTGGGCTGCATGAAGGGGGTGGACGAGGTCTATGCCCTCCATAACGACGGCGCCATGGAGACCGGCACCATCAAGTTCAACAACGGAGTCATGTCCTCCTGGGGCTCTGCCTGGACGCTGGATGTGCACGGTATCTCCGCCCACGGCTCCACCCCCCACAAGGGGCTGGATGCCATCCGCGAAGCGGTGCGGATCATCGAGGATATGGACTACATCGTCGCCAAGCGCACCAGTCCGTTCAGCCCGGCGGTGTTTGGCTGCGGCATGATCAACGGCGGCACCATCCCCAACGCCATCGCCGACCATGTGCAGGCGCGCGGCACCATCCGTGCCATGGATGCCGAGACCGACCAGATCCTGAAGAACAGCTTCAAGGAGATCGTGGCCCAGAGCGAACTTCGCGGCTTCAAGACCAAAATGGTCTATGCCGGGTATCCGGCGGTCGAGAACCACGCAGATGCCTGCGCCCGTCTGCTGCAAGCGGCCGCCGACGTATTGCCCTCCGAGGGGATCAACGCTCAGGGTCAGCCGATGACCGGCAGCGAGGATTTCAGCTACATGGTCAACGCCTGCCGTAGCCGCAAGGGGGCCATGTTCTTCCTCGGCAGCGGCTGTCAGGCCAAGGGGATCTGCAACTACCTGCATGCAAACCCCTACTACCTCGATGACGACTGCCTGCTGGTCGGAGCCCAGATCTTTATCAATCTGGCGACCCGCAGCGCTTAATCCCGCATCCCGATAAAACCAGAAGAGAGGCCAAGGCCTCTCTTTTTTTGTCTCTGTATTTTTGCTCTGTGTACGACAAACAACCTGCGGCTAGAGCCACGGCAACTCCGCCATATTGGCGGCGGGCGGCTGGTTGATAAGGTGCAGCTGCACCGTCTCCCGGCTGATATGGGGGGCGTAGAGGTGGATAAAGTCGTACATGTAGTCGCGCAGGTGGGCATGTTTGCGCAGGCAGATGTGGGTGGCGCTCGAGGCGATCAGGTGGTCGATATTGAGGCTCACCAGATCCTCCCTGTCCCCCTCGTCGAAGGCCACGCTGGCAATCACCCCGACCCCCATCCCGAGCCGGACGTAGTGCTTGATCACATCGGTGTCGGTGGCGGTCAGCACGGTTTTCGGCGAGAGGCCATGGCGGCTGAAGGCCTTATCCATCTTGGAGCGGCCGGTAAAGCCGAACACATAGGTGATGAGGGGATAGCGGGCCAGATCGGCCATCGAGAGCGGCTGACAGTCGATCAGCGGATGACCGTGGGGCACCACCACGCTGCGCCCCCAGCGATAACAGGGCACCGCAGCCAGTTCGTCGAACAGATACATGGACTCGGTGGCGATCGCCATATCCACATCGCCGCTTTGCACCATCTGGGCCAGCTGGGCAGGCGCCCCCTGATGGAGCTGGATCGCCACATCGGGATAACGACAGCTGAACTCGGTGATCACCGCTGGCAGCTTGTAGCGCGCCTGAGTGTGGGTGGTGGCGATACGCAGCACCCCGCTGGTGGCCAACTGCTCCCCCAGCGACAGCTGGTTGATCTGCTCCACCTGCGCCACTACCCCCTTGGCCAGCTCCATCACCTGCTCGCCTGCGCTGGTCAAGCCGACCAGATTCTTCCCCTTGCGGGTAAAGAGGGCGAGCCCCAGCTCATCTTCCAGCATCTTCATCTGCTTGCTGAGGGTTGGCTGGGAGGTATAGAGCTTCTCCGCCGTCGCCGAGATGTTGAAGTTGTTCTTCACGATCTCGGTAAAGTTCTTGAGCCGGGCGATGTTCATCTGGGCAAGGGATCTCGCTGCTGCGGCCAGTGGGGCTGACCTGAAAAAGAGAGAGCGGGGCTGGCCCCGCAGCTGACTGCCGACCATACCACAGCGCGGCGCACGATAATCTGCCCCAGGTCAGAAAGCGGCGAGCTAGTCGCTGGCGAGCTTGATCCCGAGTCCGACAAACAGGGTGCCGATGCCCCGGTTGAGCCAGCAGCCGAGACGCTGTGACAACCGTACCCTGTGGCTGGCATAGACGGTGGTAAAGACCAGCAGATGACACCAGATGATACCGCCCAGATTGAAGATGCAGCCGAGCAGGATAAAGGCGAGCGCCTTGTCGGGGGCATCCGGTGCAATGAACTGGGGCACGAAGGCTAGGAAAAAGAGCGCTACCTTGGGGTTGAGCACATTGGTCAGCACCCCCTGCCGGTAAATCTGGCCATAGGAGAGGGCTGGCAGGGTGGCCCCTCTCTCCATGGAACCCGTTGCTTGCTGGCGCAGCAGGGAGAACCCCAGATAGATGAGGTAGATGGCGCCAGCCAGCTTGATAAGGGCAAACAGTTCGGCCGACGCGCTGAGCAGGGCCGACAGACCGAGGGCCGCCGCCAGCACATGCACCATGACACCGGTGCCAATGCCCAACGTCGCGACCGAACCGGCACGCCACCCTTGCGAGCCGCTGCGCAGCATGACCAGCAGAGAGTCGGGCCCCGGCATGATATTGAGCAGCAACCCCGAGACCATAAACAGTGCAAGATCATGAATACCGAACATCCCCCCTCCCCTCGTAAAGAAAAACCAAACAAAGAGGGCTCCGCAGAGCCCTCTTTTCTTTCACTCTGCGGCAGCTGACGCATCATCAGCTGTCCCGCCAGCCATCAGGGCCGCAGCGCCTTGTCCGCCCGCGAGATGCCGCAGACGCCGGAGCGCACCACTTCGATGATCTCGTTGGTCTGGGCGGCAGTCTTGATAAAGGCATCCAGCTTCTCGCTGGTGCCGACCAGCTGTACCGTGTACTGCTCGGGGGTGACGTCGACGATCTGGCCGCGGAAGATATCCGCCAACCGTTTCAGCTCGTCACGGGCCCCACCGGCGGCACGCGCCTTGACCAGCGCGATCTCCCGCTCGATATGCTCCCCTTCACTCAGGTCGCACACCTTGAGCACATCCACCAGCTTGTGCAGCTGCTTCTGGATCTGCTCCAGCACCCGCTCGTCACCCATGGTGACTATGGTCATGCGTGACAGGGTGGGATCCTCGGTCGGCGCTACCGTCAGGGTCTCGATGTTGTAGCCGCGCTGGGAGAAGAGACCCACCACGCGGCTCAGGGCGCCGGATTCGTTCTCCAGCAGTACTGAAATGATGTGTCTCATCAGGTTCTCTCCGTCTTGCTCAGCCACATCTCATCCATGGCGCCAAACTTGATCTGCATCGGATAGACGTGCTCATCCGGGTCGACCGAGATATCCATGAACACCAGCCGATCCTTCATGGCAAAGGCTTTCTCCATGGCGCTCTCCAGCTCAGCCGGATCACTCACCGCGATACCGACGTGGCCGTAGGCTTCCGCCAGTTTGACGAAGTCCGGCAGGGACTCCATGTAGGAGTGGCTGTGACGGCCGCCGTAGAACATCTTCTGCCACTGCTTGACCATGCCCAGCGCACGGTTGTTGATGGAGATGATCTTGATGGGCACCCCGTACTGCATGCAGGTAGAGAGCTCCTGAATGTTCATCTGCACCGAGCCGTCGCCGGTGACGCAGCAGACCACCGCATCCGGGTTGGCAAACTGGGCCCCCATGGCGGCCGGAATGCCGAAGCCCATGGTGCCGAGGCCCCCCGAGTTTATCCACTGGCGCGGTTTGGCAAACGGGTAGTAGAGCGCGGCAAACATCTGGTGCTGGCCGACGTCGGAGGCAACGAACGCCTCACCCTGAGTCACCTTGTAGAGGGTCTCGATCACCTGCTGCGGCTTGATCTGGGTAGCCGACTTTTCGTAGGCCAGACAGTGACGGGAGCGCCACTGGTTGATCTGGCTCCACCAGTCCGCCAGCGCCTCCTTGTCGTTATCGAAGCCACACTCGCGGATCACTTCCAGCATCTGCTCCAGCACGGTTTCCACCGAGCCGACGATGGGCACATGGGCCTGCACTGTCTTGGAGATGGAGGTGGGGTCGATGTCGATATGGACCACGGTGGCATTGGGGCAGAACTTGGCCACGTTGTTGGTGACGCGGTCATCAAAGCGGGCTCCCACGGCGAAGATGAGATCCGAGTTGTGCATGGTCTTGTTGGCTTCGAAGGTACCGTGCATCCCCAGCATGCCGATGGATTGCGGATGGGTGCCCGGGAAGGCGCCCAACCCCATCAGGGTAGTGGTCACCGGCAGGTTCAGCAGTTCCGCCAGCTTGATCACCAGATGATCCGCGTTGGCGTTGATGGCACCGCCACCCACATACATGACCGGGCGCTGGGCATCCACCAGTAACTTGGCGGCCCGCTTGATCTGGCCCTTGTGGCCCGACTTGGTCGGGTTGTAGGAGCGCAGGGAGACCGTCTCGGGGTATTCGTAGGGGAATTTCTCTTTCGGATTCTGCACATCTTTGGGCAGATCCACCACCACCGGCCCCGGGCGGCCGCTGGCGGCAATGTAATAGGCCTTCTTGATGGCGGCCGGAATGTCGCTGGCTTTCTTGCACAGGAAGCTGTGCTTCACCACCGGGCGGGAGATACCGATCATGTCGGTCTCCTGAAACGCATCCTCACCGATCATGCTGGTCGGCACCTGACCGGAGAGGATCACCAGCGGAATGGAATCCATATAGGCGGTGGCAATACCGGTAATGCAGTTGGTTGCCCCCGGGCCGGAAGTGACCAGCACGGTTCCCACCTTGCCGGTGGAACGGGCGTAACCGTCAGCCATGTGCACCGCGGCCTGCTCGTGCCGCACCAAGACATGCTCCATCTTGCCGTTTTCGAAGAGAGCGTCATAGATGTCGAGCACCGAGCCACCAGGGTAGCCAAAGACGTGCTCCACTCCCTGATCCTCCAGCGCTCTAACCACCATCTGGGCGCCTGATAACATCTCCATGATAAAGCCCTCCAGGCTTTGCTCCGTTTAGCGAATCCCGCCGACGATGCCGTGCTTCCCGGCACGGCCCGATCCGTTTCTTGTTGTTATCTGAAGGCAGATCGGCCCAATTCAGCCCCGTCGGCAGCAGAAAAAAAGGATTTTTCCATCATTGACCCGAAAATCGGGTGAAAAACCAACTTAACCCGCCAATGAACGCTTGTCCACGGCTTTGTCGGCGGGTTCCAGTCAGACATTTCAGACAGTGCCCGGCCATAAGAGCGGCGGTAACAGAAAGGGGAAGCTGTCACGCTGATAGGCAGAGAATTGTGCTGGCAGGTGAAAAAACGGCAATAAAAAAGCCCGCCGACAGGGGCGGGCTTTGTGGCAGTAGTGCGACCTAGTGGTCATCTTCCGGCTCGGCCAACCAGATCTGCTGATCCGGATCGGTCTCTTCACTGACCGAGATGCTGACACCCATATCGAGCAGCTCGTGCAGGGTGAGATTGTCAGCCAGGTTCATGACTTCGCCGTTTTCATTGGTAAAGCGCATTTGCTCCATCCTCTCCTTGGTGGGATCGCCTTTCAGTCTAGTCAACCGCGCTCACTTGCGATAACCAGCAGCCAGACAAACCTTCACCACCCTCCAGCTCGCTCAGGCGATCGCTCACCTCTTCGGGAAACAGAGTCCTCCCCCAGAGCCGACGTGACAGAGAGGAGACGCTCTCCTCGGCCCCTGCAGCCAGCCAGCAGGCCAACTCCCTCGCCACATCGGGGTAGCAGACCATCCCCGGCGATGCGCTGTCGAGCCAGCTGCGCACCAGATTGGCATCGAGGTAATCCATCAGGGTCGCCAGCCCCATCATCTCGAGCGTCTTGCCATTGGTCAGCTGCTCGAACTGGCCGCCAAGGGGCTTGACCAGCAACTTCTTGCCGAGGCTGAGCGCCTCGGAGGCGAGTTCGAAGCCGGCGTTGGAGATGACGCCGCGACACCCCGCCAGCACCGTCAAAAAAGCGGGGCGCGAGGGGGGCTCGAAGCGCAGGTTGCGCCACTGGCTCGGGTTACGAATGGCTGGGTGAAAGCAGACGAAGCGCTGCTGGCCAAAGCGCGACAACAGGGCGGCGATCGCCTCGGTCTGCTCGAATGGCAGATAAACCAGGATCTCGCCGTTATCCGGCATCACCCGAACAGGATCGATCACCGGTGGCAAAATTGGCTGGCCGAAGTGAAACCAGTGCAGCCCGAGCGGCTGATTGACCGGCGCAAAGTGGCGCATCAACTGGCGACTCAAGCCATCTTCACCCCAGCGGGGGATCGGCCAGTTGAAGCTGGCCTGATGGCTGACGGTAAGGCTCGGGATGCCGCAGCGGCGGGCGGCATGGGCGGTCAGCGGCTCAAAATCGCTCACCACCAAATCGTACCCGTGGCAGTCGAGCCTTTGCAGATCCCGCCAGAAGGTGAGCGGCGATGCCGCCTGCAGGGTACGCCACGGCGAGACCCGCCCCTCATGACTGACAAAGGTGAGCCCGGCAAAGGTGCGGTACTCCCCGAACTCTTCCATATCGAAGTAACGGTCAGCGGGTCGCCCGCTGAAGAGATAATCCACCTCGACCCCGGCCGCTCGCAGCGCCCGGGCCAAGGTGCGGCTGCGGCTGATATGGCCGTTGCCGGTGCCTTGCACGCCAAACAGTATCTTCATCCCTGACTCCAGCAGAGGGCTATCAAGGCGCAGCCGCCCCCCAGCAAGGCGCCAGCCACCAGATCGCTCAGGTAGTGAACCCCGAGCAGCAGCCGGGATGCTCCCACCAGCGCCGCCCAGCCAAACAGCAGCGGCGCCCAGAGCGGAAAACCGGTCGCCAGTATGGTGGCCATCAAGAAGGCTGCGGCAGTATGGCCGGAGGGAAGGCTGTAACGATCGGAGGGGGTGATAAAGACCGGCAAACCGACTGGCCGTTGCCGTTTCAGGCTGTTTTTCAGCAGTAGATAGAGCGGCAATTCGATGGCAAAGGCGAGCAGCGCCAGCTTTACCAGCTCGCGTTCACTCTCCCCCTGCCACCAGAGCAAGGCGGCCAGCACAGCGTAAAGCGGGCCGTCACCGGTACGGGAGACAAGGCGACTCACCCTGGCTTGCTGCCGGTTATAGGTGTGCAGCAGACAGACCCGGCATACCTGCAGGTCCCATTGCTGGATCTTGTTCATAACCCCTCCTTCCCCGAGATCTCATTGCAGAGTAGGGAGGCGGGATGACAGGGTGTTGAACGGGGGATAACAGATTTATGAAAAAAGGGCCAAACGGCCCTTTTTAATCGATGGGTTGTGCGGTTATCAGTGATTGCCGCGCAAACCGGTCTCCATCAGGCGGCAGTTGTGATCCGCCAGACGAGCCATGAACTGTTCGTCCACTTTCAGGCCAAATACCTGTTCGTAAAGATCTTTCATCACGAACGGCTGCCACATCATGCTGAGGAAGGAGATCTTCAGCATCTCGGGATCCAGATTGTCACCCAGCTCGCCGTTGGTTTTCATGGTTTCCAGCAGGGCGTCGAACTGCGGCAGTTGACGCTCCAGCAGACGGCTCAGCACAAAATCCCGGCCCGGGCTCTTCTCGGTCGACAATGCGCTGGAGATAGCGGAAGTCAGCTCGCTGTTGGGCGCCATCACCTGATAGTAGGTGTTGAGCAGCTCGTTGAGGCTGTGGTTGCTGTGTTCATCTTGCCAGGCATGGTCAAGCGGCTCGGCGACATCACCCAGTACCGCCTTGTAAAGACCCTCTTTACTGCCGAAGTAGTAGTGGATCATCGCCAAGTTGGAGCCAGCCAGCTCCGCGATTTCGCGTGTAGTTACCTTGCTATAGGGAGTATTGAGAAAACGCTCACGGGCGGCAGCAAGCAACTTGTCACGAATGTCAGAACGTCCGACCGGACGACCTGGTCTACGTTTTTCCATTTAACACCTCAGAAAATTCAGCCAATGCTGATAAGTCGATCTGGTTGTGCAGAGATAGAGAGCACAGCAGGAATGACCAGATAATCCGTCATGGGCCGAATATGGGACAAGGAAATTTGCAATCCTTTACAATCCGATTAAATATCCCAGCAGATTTCCCCTGACTGCGCGTGTTGACACAGCATAAAAATCTCGATATTGGTAAAGGCGTTATCGACTGCAAGGACAACAACGTCATGCGTATTGCCACCCCGCTACTACTAATCTCCCTAATCGCGTTAACTCGCGCGGGATCCTTGTAGCCGGGCTAAGGCATAGCCGGAATTTACAAAAACCCGTGCACCCTGCACGGGTTTTTTTATGCCGCAGCAGGATGCACGTCACCGAACTTAGGAAGAGGGAAGTCACATGTCAGATCGGGTCATCATATTCGATACTACCTTGCGTGATGGTGAGCAGGCCCTGGCGGCCAGTTTGACAGTCAAGGAGAAGCTGCAGATTGCCCAGGCGCTGGAGCGGCTCGGTGTCGACGTCATGGAGGTAGGCTTCCCGGTCTCCTCTCCCGGCGATTTTCACTCGGTGCAGACCATCGCCCGCCATATCAAGAACAGCCGGGTCTGCGCCCTCGCCCGCGCCCTGCCCAAGGATATCGATGCCGCCGGTGAAGCCTTGCGGGTTGCCGACGCCTTTCGCATCCATACCTTCATCTCCACCTCCTCCATCCATGTGGAGAGCAAGCTGAAAAAGAGCTTCGAGGATGTGCTGGAGATGGGCACCAGCGCCATCAAGCATGCGCTGCGCTACACCGACGATGTGGAGTTCTCCTGCGAGGATGCGGGCCGCACGCCGATTGATAACCTCTGCCGCATGGTGGAGGCCGCCATCAAGGCCGGCGCCCGCACCATCAATATCCCGGATACCGTCGGCTACACGGTGCCGACCGAGTTCTCCGGCATCATCCAGACCCTGTTCAACCGGGTGCCAAACATCGACAAGGCCATCATCTCGGTCCACTGCCACGACGATCTGGGGCTCTCGGTAGCCAACTCCATCGGCGCAGTGCAGATGGGAGCTCGCCAGATTGAGTGCACCATCAACGGTATCGGCGAGCGGGCCGGCAACTGCTCGCTGGAAGAGGTGGCGATGATCCTCAAAACCCGCGCCGATCTGCTCGGGGTGCACACCAACATCCGTCACAACGAAATTCATCGCACCAGCACGCTGGTCAGCCAGCTCTGCAACATGCCGGTGCAGCCCAACAAGGCGATCGTCGGGGCCAATGCCTTCTCCCACAGCTCCGGCATTCATCAGGATGGCGTGCTCAAGGCAAAAAACACCTATGAAATCATCACCCCCGAGAGCATTGGCCTGACCCAGAACAACCTCAACATGACCTCCCGCTCCGGCCGCCACGTCATCAAGCACCGGATGGAGTCCATGGGCTACGCCGAGAGCAGCTACGATCTCGACCATCTCTACGCCAAGTTCCTCACCCTGGCCGACAAGAAAGGGCAAGTGTTCGACTACGACCTGGAGGCGCTCGCCTTCTTCAGCCAAATCCACGAGGAACCGGAGCACTTCAAGCTGGAGTACCTCGGCGTGCAGAGCGGCAGCTCGGTGCTGGCGACCGCCTCGGTCAAGCTCAAGGTGGGCGGTGAGGTGGTCAGTGAAGCAGCCACCGGCAACGGTCCGGTGGATGCGGTCTACCAGTGCATCAACCGCATCACCGGCTACGAGATCCGCATCGACAAATATGCCCTCAAGAGCAAGGGCGAAGGGGAAGATGCTCTCGGTCAGGTCGATATCGTCGCCGAGTACAAAGGGCGCAAATTCCACGGCATGGGGCTCGCCACCGACATCATCGAATCCTCAGCCCATGCCCTGCTGCATGTGATCAACAGCATCTGGCGCGCCGATCAGGTCGCCGAACAGATGGAACGCAATAACACAATCAAGACGGAGACAGTATGAGCAGTTATCGGATCGCAGTATTGCCGGGTGACGGCATTGGCCCGGAAGTGATGGCCGAGGCCGTCAAGGTGCTGGCAAAAGTACAGGCTAAATTCGGCTTCTCCCTCGACTATCAGCACTTTGATGTGGGCGGCATTGCTATCGACAACCATGGCACTCCGCTGCCGCAGAGCACCATCGCGGGTTGCGAAGCATCCGATGCCGTGCTGTTCGGTTCGGTGGGCGGCCCGAAATGGGAGCATCTGCCCCCCAACGATCAGCCTGAGCGTGGCGCCCTGCTGCCCCTGCGCGCTCACTTCAAGCTGTTCTGCAACCTGCGTCCGGCCCGTATCTATACCGGTCTGGAACAGTTCTCCCCGCTGCGAGCCGACATCTCGGATCGCGGTTTTGACATCGCCTGCGTGCGCGAGCTGACCGGCGGCATCTACTTCGGCCAGCCCAAGGGACGCGAGGGAGAAGGAGCGAACGAGAAGGCATTCGACACCGAGGTGTACCACCGCTTCGAAATCGAGCGCATCGCCAAGATAGCGTTCGAATCGGCTCGCGTGCGCCGTGGCAAGGTCACCTCCATCGACAAGGCCAACGTGCTCGCCTCCTCCATTCTGTGGCGCGAGGTGGTGACCGAAGTCGCCAAATCCTACCCGGACGTGGCGCTGAACCATATGTATATCGACAACGCCACCATGCAGCTCATCAAGGATCCCTCCCAGTTCGACGTGCTGCTCTGCTCCAACCTGTTTGGCGACATTCTCTCCGACGAGTGCGCCATGATCACCGGTTCCATGGGGCTGCTCCCCTCCGCCAGCCTCAACGAATCGGGTTTCGGCCTCTTCGAACCGGCCGGTGGTTCGGCCCCGGACATCGCAGGCAAAGGGATCGCCAACCCCATCGCCCAGATCCTCTCCGCCGCCCTGATGCTGCGCTACAGCCTAGGCCAGGAAGCCGCCGCCCAGGCCATCGAGCAGGCCGTAGCACAGACCCTGGCCGAGGGTTACTTCACCGCCGATCTGCATCAGGCCAGCGCCCGCCATCCGGTGCAGAGCACAGCCACCATGGGCGACCAGATCGCAGCCCGGATCTGAGCTGAAGAACAGATAACAAGGAAGAGAGAAGCAATGGCCAAGACCCTCTATCAGAAAGTATTCGACGCCCATGTGGTCCGGGAAGTGGAAGGGGAAACGCCCCTCATCTACATCGATCGCCATCTGGTACATGAAGTGACCAGCCCGCAGGCATTTGATGGCCTGCGCGCCATGAACCGCCAGCTGCGTCGTCCGGATCTGACCTGGGCCACCATGGATCACAACGTCTCCACCACCACCAAGGACATCGCCGCCTCCGGCGAGATGGCCCGCATCCAGATGGAGACACTGGCAGCCAACTGCAAGGAGTTCGGGGTTCGCCTCTACGATCTCAACCACAAATATCAGGGGATCGTCCATGTGATGGGCCCCGAGCTCGGCATCACCCTGCCCGGCACCACCATCGTCTGCGGCGACTCCCACACCGCCACCCACGGCGCCTTCGGTTCGCTGGCGTTCGGTATCGGCACCTCCGAGGTGGAGCATGTGATGGCCACACAGACCCTGAAACAGGGTCGCGCAAAGACCATGCGGATTTCGGTCAATGGCAAGCTGGCCGAGGGGATCAGCGCCAAGGACGTTGTACTGGCCATTATCGGCAAGGTCGGCCACGCCGGTGGTACTGGCTACGTGGTGGAGTTCGCTGGCGAAGCCATAGAAGGGCTCACCATGGAAGGGCGGATGACGGTGTGCAACATGGCCATCGAGCTGGGCGCCAAAGCCGGCATGATCGCCCCCGATCAGACCACCATCGACTACATCCGTGGCAAGGAGTTTGCCCCCAGGGGCGAGGCGCTGGAGCAGGCTATCGCCTACTGGCAGAGCCTCAAGAGCGATGAAGGTGCCCACTTCGATGCCGAAGTGGTGCTGGACGCCGCCGACATCGCCCCGCAGGTCACCTGGGGTACCAACCCGGGTCAAGTAATTGCCGTCAATGAGCCGATTCCGGCACCGGAATCTTTCAGCGATCTGATGGAGCAGCAGTCCGCCCGCAAGGCGCTCGCCTACATGGACTTGCAGCCGGGCCAGAAACTCTCCGATGTCGCCATCGACAAAGTGTTCATCGGGTCGTGCACCAACAGCCGCATCGAGGATCTGCGCGCCGCCGCCGCCATCGCTCGCGGTCGCAAGGTGGCCGCCGGGGTGCAGGCGCTGGTGGTGCCGGGCTCCGAGCAGGTGAAGGCACAGGCCGAAGCCGAGGGTCTCGACAAGATCTTCATCGAAGCGGGCTTTGAGTGGCGCCTGCCCGGCTGCTCCATGTGTCTGGCCATGAACAACGACCGGCTGCAACCGGGGGAGCGCTGCGCCTCCACCAGCAACCGCAACTTCGAAGGGCGTCAGGGCCGCGCTGGCCGTACCCATCTGGTGAGCCCGGCCATGGCTGCCGCCGCAGCCGTCACCGGCCGCTTCGCCGACATTCGCGCACTGTAAGAGGAAAGAGTGATGACAGGATTCAAACAGCATAAAGGGATCGTCGTCCCCCTCGACAGCGCCAACGTCGACACCGACGCCATCATTCCCAAGCAGTTTCTGCAGAAGGTCAACCGCATCGGTTTTGGCAAGCACCTGTTCCACGACTGGCGCTTCCTGGACGATGCTGGTCTGCAGCCCAACCCCGAGTTCGTGCTGAACCAATCGCAGTTCGCCGGTGCCAGCATCCTGCTGGCCCGCGAGAACTTCGGCTGTGGCTCGAGCCGCGAGCACGCCCCCTGGGCGCTGGCCGACTACGGCTTCAAGACCATCATAGCCCCGAGCTTTGCCGACATTTTCTACGGCAACGCCATCAACAATGGCATGGTACCGGTGCGCCTGAAGGAGGAGGAGGTCGATGCCCTGTTCCAGCTGGTGGCCGCCAAACCGGGCATCCAGATTGAAGTGGATCTGGAAGCGAATCAGGTACGCGCCGGTGAGCTCAGCTTCGGTTTCGAGATCGACGAGTTCCGCCGTTACTGCTTGCTCAACGGGCTGGATGCCATCGGCCTGACCCTGCAGCACGAGGCCGCCATCAGCGCTTTTGAAGCGAAGCAGCCGAGCTGGATTTAACGCGCCAGTTGCAAAAAAACGAGTAGAATCAACAGGGAGCTTCGGCTCCCTCTTTTATTTCCGCCAATGCGCTTCAACCAGCAGGCCAGGGATGCGGCCTCAAGACAGGATAAGGACGATGAAGAGAACGACGGCGATATTTTTACTCTGCACTTTGCTGGCGCTGCCGGTTGCAGCTGCCCAGACCTACTTCACCAACAGCCTCGGCCAGATCAATGTCGGCTGGCAAGATAGCGCTGGCAAACCCCGCCAGCTCACCTATCGGCTGGAGCAGGGCAAACTGCCGCCCCTTATCGCCTATCGTCCGGCACGAATGGAAGAGGAGGTACTGCAAACCCTGCTGCGCGGGGTACGCGAGAACTACCCCGAGGTGCAGTTTACCCTCTCTCGCCCCTCCCTCGAGCTGCATCTGAAAAGTCACAATCAGGATAAGGCCAAAGAGGCCATGGCCTGGCTGGAAACGCAACGGGGCAAAGAGGAGCAGGCGTGGCTGACCAAACACTACTTCCAGTACTTTACTCCACCGGATGGCCAGCTGGCGGTTAAGCAGGACCATGTTCGCATTGCGTTGGAGAGCCGCAGCACGGTGGCGCCGCTGGCTGAGCAGTTGAAACAGCAGGGGAGCAGCGAGCCGGAAGCGCGCCAGAAAACCGTGGCCGAGATGCTCGCCTTTATCCAGAGCATCCCCTACCAGCAGCTGGACAGTCTGAACGGACGGCAGGGCAAGGGGTTTCTCACTCCCCGTCAGGTACTGGAACAGAACCGCGGCGATTGCGACAGCAAGGTGACCCTTATGGCCGCCCTGCTGGCCCAGCTCTTTCCCGAATTGAAACAGGCCATGGTCTTTATCCCGGGCCACGCGATGCTGGCAGTCGACCTGCCCACCAAACCAGGTGATGCCACCATCAGCTGGCAGGGACAATCCTATCTGCTGCTAGAACCTACCGGCCCTGCCGCATTACCGGCTGGCCAAATAGCATCGACCAGCAAAACGCTGGTCGATGGCAAGCAGTTGAGTGTACAACCGGTTCAGCCCAAAGGCTGAAACTCCACCGCCAGCAGCAATCCTGTCTCCTCCTCCAGCACCCGAATGATCCGGGCATGGGCTTCGAAAGGGGGAAGCAGGTTGTTGTTGGTTGCGAGGCTGATCCGGATCGGCTGGGTTGTATCAAGCTGGTGTTCCGCCACCGAGATCCCCATGCCGTTGGCACTGAGATCCCGACAGATGCCCTCCAGTACCTGATGCTGCTGATAGACGGTAACCGGAGCATTGATGACCATACGTGCAAAAGCACGTCTTTCCTTGGTACTGGTAAGCACGCGAAGATCCTCTGTTGAGTGGGAATCATCTCATGGGCAACGCACAATTGTGCTGGTCTACCCAAAAGAACGTTAATACAATGCGGTGCGTTTCTCAAACGGGGTGCGGTTTACCGCTGAGATTATACCCGTGAACCTGATCCAGATAATGCTGGCGGAGGAATTTGAGGCACGGCGCTCATTTTTTGCGCCCTCATCCGCTGGCACCTCATAATGGAGTGCCCTTGATGAAAACCCTGCTGCTGGTCGCCACCAGCCTGCTCTCGGCTCAGGCTTTCGCCGCCGACACCCTCACCGTCTACACCTACAGCTCCTTCACTGCCGACTGGGGGCCCGGTCCCAAGATCAAGCAAGCCTTCGAGAAGGAGTGCGGCTGTACCCTCAATCTGGTTCCCCTCGAAGATGGCGTCGCCATCCTCAACCGGCTGCGACTGGAGGGCAACCACAGCAAGGCCGACCTGGTGCTGGGGCTGGATGATGCACTCATCAGTGAAGCCAAGCAGAGCGGCCTGTTCGCCCCCCATCCCGCCAAGCTCGACGGCATCAAGGTGCCGGGTGGCTGGCAGGATGACACCTTTGTCCCCTACGACTACGGCTACTTCGCCTTCGTCTATGACAAGGAGAAACTCAAGCAGCCGCCCAAAAGCCTGAAAGAGCTGGTGGAGCGCCCCGATCTCAAGGTGATCTATCAGGATCCCCGCACCTCTACCCCGGGGCAGGGGTTGATGCTGTGGATGAAGTCTGTCTACGGTGACAAGGCTCCTGAAGCCTGGGCCACGCTTGCCAAGAAGACAGTCACCGTCACCAAGGGGTGGTCCGAGGCCTATGGCATGTTCCTCGATGGCGAAGCGGACATGGTGCTCTCCTACACTACCTCCCCCGCTTACCACCTTATTGCCGAGAACAAGCCCCAGTATCAGGCTGCCGCCTTTGAGGAGGGTCACTACCGTCAGGTGGAAGTGGCCGCCAAGCTGAAGAGCGCCAAACAGGAGAAGCAGGCTGACCAGTTCCTGCAGTTTATGGTGAGCCCCGCCTTCCAGAACGAGATCCCGACCGGCAACTGGATGTATCCGGTTATCGACACGCCGCTACCCAAGGGCTTCGAGCAGATGATCACCGTAGCCAAGCCGCTCGCCTTCAGTGCCGATGAGGTGGCCGCCAATCGCAAAGGGTGGATCCGCGAATGGCGGCAAGCCGTCGCACAGTGAGTCAGCTCGCGCTGAAGCAACAGGATCGCCCCCTCTGGTGGCTGCCGGGCAGTGCAGCCACCCTGCTGATCCTGCTGTTGTCCCTCGGGCCGCTGGCGGCCCTGCTGTGGCAGGCCGGTTCGCTGGCGCCGCGCACTTTGCTGGCAGACCCCTATCTGCGCCATGTGCTGGGTTTCAGCCTTTGGCAGGCGCTGCTCTCCACCCTGCTGAGCCTGGGGCTCGCCATTCCGGTGGCCCGCGCGCTGGCACGGCGCCGCTTCATTGGCCGACCCCTGCTTATCAAGCTGTTCGGTCTTTCGCTGGTACTGCCGGTCATCATCGCCATCTTCGGCATCGTGGCTGTACACGGCAAACAGGGGTGGCTGCCGCAACTGCTGCGCAGCTTGGGACTGGATCCCGGCAACTATCTCTACGGCCTGTTCGGCATTCTGCTGGCCCATGTCTTCTTCAACATGCCGCTGGCGGCACGTCTCATCCTGCAGAGCATCGAGAGTATCCCCGAATCGAGCTGGCGCCTCGCCAGCCAGCTCGGCATGCGCTCATCCCATATCTTCCGGCTGCTGGAGTGGCCGCTCATTCGCGGCATATTGCCCGGGCTGGCAAGCCTCATCTTTATGCTCTGCTTCACCAGCTTCACTACCGTGCTGGCGCTGGGCGGCGGCCCCAAATCGACCACCCTGGAGGTGGCCGTCTATCAGGCGCTGCGCTTTGACTTCGATCTCGCCACCGCTGGCGGATTGGCGCTGGTGCAGCTCATCCTGACCGCCACCCTGCTGCTCCTGCAGCACAAGCTGCAGACTACGCCGGCCAGTCGGGTGACTCCCCGTCGTCCCTGTCTTCGGCCGGATCGCCATCAACCGGGCACGGCCTTGGTGGATCTCTTCTCGCTCTGTATCGGCCTCGCCATCTTTCTGCCACCGCTGCTGGCCATCGTCGTCGCCGGCCTCCACCCCGGCCTGCTGACGGCGCTCACTTCCGCCAAGCTGTGGCAGGCGAGCGGCCAGTCGCTGTTGATTGCATTGGCAGCCGGAGCCTTGGCTACCCTGCTCGGTGGCGCACTGCTGCTCACCAGCCGTCATCTGCGGGTACGGGCTCGCAAGCGACGGGCTGCCGCCCTGTGGGAGGCCTGCGGTTCGGTGATCCTGATGATCCCGGCCGTGGTGCTCTCTACGGGCCTGTTCATCCTGTTTATGCCCTTTGCCGACGTGTTCGCCCTCGGGCCCTGGCTGGTGGTGCTGGTCAACGCCCTGATGGCGCTACCCTATGTGCTGCGCACCCTCTCCGCCCCCATGCAGCTGGTGGTGCGCCAGTATGACCGGCTGGCGGACAGCCTGGGAGTACGTGGCCTGCATCGCCTGCGACTGGTGGAGTGGCCGCTGCTGCGCCGCCCGCTGGCACTGGCGATGGCACTGTCGATGATCCTCTCATTGGGTGATCTTGGCGCCATCGCCATGTTTGGCAGCCAAGAGCTCACCACCCTGCCCTGGCTGCTCTACCAGCAGCTTGGCAGCTATCGATTGACCGAGGCAGCCGCCACCGCCCTGCTGCTGCTGACACTCTGTTTCTCCCTGTTCTGGCTGGTTGAACGGGGACTTGGAGGAAAACATGCTGAACATTGATACGCTGGTGACCAGCTACCCCGACTGGCGCGTCAGCTTCAGCGCGAAGCTGCCCAAGGGGGAGATCACCGCGCTGATTGGCCCAAGCGGCGCAGGCAAGTCGACCCTGCTCGGGATGATCGCCGGTTTCGTGCCGGTGGAGTCAGGCAGCCTCAGCTTCGATGGCGAAGATCTGTTGCCGCTGGGCCCGGCCGAGCGACCAGTCACCACCCTGTTTCAGGATCACAACCTGTTCCTGCACCTGTCGGTGTTCGACAATATCGCCATCGGCTTGCACCCGGGTCTGCGCCTGAGTGCAACCCAGCGAGCACAAGTGATCGATGCTGCCGCGCGGGTTGGTCTCGGTGAGATGCTAAGCCGCCTGCCGGAGCAGCTCTCCGGCGGCCAGCAGCAGCGAGTCGGGCTGGCCCGCGCACTGGTTCGGGGCAAACCACTGCTGCTGCTGGATGAACCCTTCTCGGCCCTCGATCCGGCCCTGCGTCGGGAGATGCTGGCGGAAGTGGCCCGCCTCGCCTGCGAGCAGGGCATTACCGTACTGATGGTCTCCCACAATCCGGAAGATGCCCAGCTGATTGCCGATCAGGTGCTCTTTGTAGACGAGGGCCGCATCGCCCTGCAGGGAAAGCCGGATATTCTGCAAAACAGCAACCACCCGGGGCTGCTGCGCTATCTGGGTCAATAGCCCTTGGCACAAGACTGCACCGAGATCAAAAAGGGGAGGCCGATTGGCCTCCCCTTTTAATGCAAACATATCGGGTGAAATCAGAGGTTCTCCTCGGCGAACGAAGCCAGTCGGCTGCGCACCACGCCATTGAGGAAGATGTTGGCACTGCCGTCAAAATCCTTGAAACGCTCGACAATGTAGGTCAGACCCGAGGTCACCGGGCTCAGGTAGTTGGAGTCGATTTGGGCCAGGTTACCGGAACAGACGATCTTGGTGCCCTCGCCGCAACGGGTAATGATGGTCTTGATCTGGGAAGCCGTCAGGTTCTGGCACTCATCCAGCAGCACGAAGGTGTTCTGGATGCTGCGCCCGCGCATGAAGTTGACCGATTTGAACTGGATATTGGCCTTCTCCATGATGTAGCTGAGCGAGCCGCTCATGTTCTCATCCTGCTTGTGCAGCACCTCCAGAGTATCGGTTACCGCCGCCAGCCAGGGCATCATCTTCTCCTCCTCGGTACCGGGCAGGAAGCCGATGCTCTCGGCAATTTCCGGGGTATTTCGAGTGACGATCACCTTCTCGTAGATCCCCTTCTCGATCACCAGCTCCAGCGCAGCAGCCATGGCCAGCAAGGTTTTACCGCAACCGGCCGGGCCGGTCAGGATCACCAGATCGATGTGCGGATCCAGCAGTGCATCCAGCGCCATCCCCTGATAGACGTTCTTGGGATGTACACCCCACGCCTTGCGGGACATCAGTCGCTCACGCCCCAGATCCTTGATACGGATCTTCTGGCTATCGTGGCTGAGCACCCGGGCAGCAAAGAAATTCTCTTCATCCACCAGATACTGGTTTACGTGAACCCCCTCCAGCAGGTTGGCATCGATCACATGGATGGTATCGCGGCCGTGGGTCTCGCTCTCACACTCGCCAACCCGCTCCCAGAAGCTGCCGGGCACCACCTGAAAGCCCTTGGCCAGAAGGCGGATATCGTCGATCAGCTGGTCGCTGCGATAATCCTCAACGTGGGCAAGACCGGCACCTTTGGCCTTGAGGCGCATGTTGATGTCTTTGGTGACCAGCACCACTTGACGCTTCAACTCATGCTTTTGCAGATAGAGAGCCGCGTTGATGATGCGGTTGTCGGCCTCCTTGTCGGTGAACACCTCGGCATCCTGCGGCAGATGGTGATCGCTGAAGATGCAGATATGGCCGCTCGCCTCGCCGGCCAGCGGTACTCCTTGCGCAATCTGCTCCGGAGTCGCATCGCGGAACACATCTTCCAGCGCACGGATGGCTACCCGCGCGTCGCGGCTGACATCCTTGTGACGATCCTTGATGTTATCGAGCTCTTCCAGCACCGTCATGGGGATGAGCACATCGTGCTCTTTGAAGGAGTAGATAGCGAGGGGTTCGTGAAGCAGAACGTTGGTATCCAGGATAAACAGCTTTCGGTCCGTATTGTCCATAAGCATCCTCCTTGGCACTGAAGGGCCACGTGTGTGAATCTCGGATGTCATTGAAACCACACGGCCGTGACAGTTTTATTACCTTCAACGCTACGCCCGATTTTACCATCACGCAACAAATCACTTGCAGCACCAGAATCGTTCGAACAGAAAATCAGCAATAAAAAACCGGCCATCGGGCCGGTCTTTTTATTTATCTAGCGGATTAACCACATTTGGAATCGCCACAATTGAGGCAAGTCATGCAGCCATCCTTCAGCACCAGCGCCTTGGTGTGGCACTTGTAGCAGAGCGCCGCATTGGCCGGGAAACCGCTGCCAGCCTGTTGCTCTTCGGCCTCCTGAGCGGCTTTCAACTCAGCCTGTTTCTCGGCCAGAAACGCCTGCTGATGCTCGTCCAGCCCCGGCGCCTTGAGCATGCCGATCTCGGTGAGATGGCTCTCGATCACGTTGCCGATTTCGGCGATCAGCGATGGAACGTACTTGCCCTTGTTCCAGTATCCGCCTTTGGGATCAAACACCGAGCGCAGCTCCTCCACCAGGAAGGTGACATCTCCACCTTTGCGGAATACGGCTGAGATAATGCGGGTCAGCGCCACGATCCACTGGTAGTGTTCCAGACTCTTTGAGTTAATAAAGATCTCGAACGGACGGCGGGTTTCGTGGACCGTGCCCTCGTTGAGAATGATGTCGTTGATGGTGATAAACAGAGAGTGCTCGGAGACATGCTCCGGCGTCTTCAGCTTGTAGGTGGTTCCCATCAGTCGCTCCGGACGCAGCACGGTTTCATGCATGTGCACCACGTCATCCTGCGGGGCCAGCTCTTCTTGCGGCTCATCCTTGGTACGCACCTTGTAGGCGACGATTTTCTTGTCGATCTTTTTGACCATAATGTCGTTCTCAGAATTTACCGTAATAGCCTTCTTTCAAGGCGTCGTAGAGGTTGGCGGCAGTGTGCAGCTCACCATCGTATTCAATCTCTTCGTTCCCCTTGACGGAGATGACGGAGCCATCCTCCAGGGTGAAATCGTACAGGGTGTTCTCCAGATCCTTCTCCTTCACCAGCACGCCCTGGAAAGCCTCCGGATTGAAGCGGAAGGTGGTGCATCCCTTGAGGCCGGAGTCCGAGGCATACATGTAGATGTCCTTGAACTGCTCGAACGGGAAATCGGTCGGCACGTTGGCAGTCTTGGAGATGGAGGAGTCGATCCAGCGCTGGGCCGCCGCCTGAATGTCCACATGTTGCGCCGGGGTGATGTCATCGGCAGTAATGAAGTAGTCTGGCAGACGGCTCGCCTCATCATCGGCATAGGGCATGGCGGACGGATTCACCAGCTCGCGATAGGCCAGCAGCTCGAAGGAGTAGACATCCACGCTCTCCTTGCTCTTCTTGCCCGGCTTGATGACGTTGCGGCTGTAGTGGTGAGCAAAGCTCGGCTCAATGCCGTTGCTGGCGTTGTTGGCCAGTGACAGCGAGATGGTGCCGGTCGGTGCAATACTGCTGTGGTGAGTGAAACGCCCACCCACTTCGGCCAGCTCGGCGACCAGCGCAGGATCCACTTCGGCAACCTGCTGCATATAGCGGCTATAGCGCGCATGCAGCACCTTGCCCTTCACCTTGTCACCCACCTTGATGCCATCAGCCGCCATTTCCGGGCGCAGACGCAGCATCTTGCAAGTCACTTCAAACTCCTGCTCCATGATGGGGGCAGAGCCTTTCTCCTTGGCCAGACGCAGGGACTCCTGCCAGCCAGTCATCGCCAGCTCCTGGGATACCTGCTCGGTAAAGGCCACGGATGCCGCAGAGCCGTACTTGATCTGCAGCATGGTCAGGGTCGAACCAAGCCCCAGGAAACCCATGCCGTGACGGCGCTTGGCTGTGATCTCCTCGCGCTGTTTGGCTAGCGGCAGCTGGTTGATCTCTACCACGTTGTCGAGCATGCGGGTAAAGATGGCTACCACCTTGCGAAACGCCTGCCAATCGAACGCAGCGCTTTCAGTAAAAGGGTCGCGTACAAACTTGGTCAGATTGACCGAACCCAGCAGACAGGCACCGTAAGGCGGCAAAGGCTGCTCGCCACAGGGATTGGTCGCGCGGATCTCTTCACAGAACCAGTTGTTGTTCATCTGGTTGACCTTGTCGATCAGGATGAAGCCGGGCTCTGCATAGTCATAGGTGGAGGTCATGATGACATTCCACAGCTTGCGGGCTGGCATGGTCTTGTAGACCTTACAAGCGACCTGCCCCAACTCGTTGAATACAACCCCTTCCTTGTTGGGCCAGTCGGCCCATAGCACCTGAGCGGGATCGTCCAGCGCAATGCCATCCTGCTCCACCTCTTTAGCGGTATAGGGGAAGATCAGCGACCAGGGGGCATCCTCTTTCACCGCCTTGACGAAATCTTCGGTGATGAGCAGGGAGAGGTTGAACTGGCGCAGACGGCCATCTTCGCGCTTGGCCTGAATAAACTCGATCACATCAGGATGACGGATATCCATGGTGCCCATCTGGGCGCCACGACGGCCGCCGGCTGACGAGACGGTGAAACACATCTTGTCGTAGATATCCATGAACGAGAGCGGGCCTGAGGTGTAAGCACCTGCACCGGAGACAAAAGCACCGCGTGGGCGCAGGGTCGAGAAGTCATAGCCGATACCGCAGCCAGCCTTCAGGGTCAGCCCCGCCTCGTGCACCTTACCGAGAATATCATCCATCGAATCCTCGATGGTGCCGGAGACGGTACAGTTGATGGTCGAAGTGGCAGGCTTGTGCTCAAAAGCCCCAGCGTTGGAGGTGATCCGGCCCGCCGGAATGGCGCCATTGCGCAGTGCCCACAGGAAAGGCTCATACCAGGCCTCCGGTTCCAGCTCCTGCTCCGCCAGCGCCCGAGCAACGCGCTGGTAGGTCTCGTCGATAGTGCCATCGACAGGATGCCCATCCTTGCTCTTGAGGCGATATTTGCTATCCCAGATCTCGAGGGACGTTTCCTGGAGGGGGATGAGGCGGGAGCCAGCTTCGCTCTCCAGCACCGGGTTGGATTTAGCCATTTTCAATCAACCTTATATGAATGCATCAACGTCATGACAGTAGTAGAAAACACAACCAATAGCGCCATTAGAAAAAAACAACACAATATATAGTGATGGTACTGCCATGAGGGCGCAGATTCTATCCTAAAAAAATGCCCTGGCCAGCAGGTTTCTGCGCCAGGGCACTTAACTGATTAATTTACTGAGAGATTTAACACTCAGACATGGATCAGGGCTTCTTGACGTAAACGGTCGGCGTATCACCCGCCATATTCAGATAGAACTCATAAACCCCGTCGGCATCCGGTGAGAACTTCATATCCTCATATTTGGAACAGGGATTGACCGGTACAGCCTCGCCACCGAGTACGGCAACGCCATCGCTCGGGCTCTTATAACCGAAGTTGGTGCCACAGCTCCAACCGGAGTCAGCAAATTTGAACTTGTAAGGGGCCCACTCTTTCTTGAGGGTGCCCTTCGCCATGTAGAGCTTGTCGGCTACCTTGACCACCTTGCTCGCATCGGTCGCCATCCAGTCGTTCATCTCACCGCGCAGATAGATGGACTTGCCGCCAAAATCGCTATTGTCAGTAGCCTGCTCCGCTCCACCGTGGGATGCACAACCACCTAATACCAGGGTTCCCGCCGCCAGTATCGTCGTTACTGTTCTTTTGAACATGTATCTATTCCTTAATTTATTGTGATTCCTTGGTCCATCCATGTGGACGAAGGCATTAAAGCAGAGCAGGAATCACAAGAAAGGTAGAATCATCACATTCTGTACTTTTTATGCCCAACCCCGGACGGGCAAATCAAAAGACGAGAGCAAGATCACTCCGGTTTTGGTGCAACAAAATTGAATAGAGAAGGATTAAAAAGCGAAGTGATTGAATGGATTAGTGGAAATAGAGGCTTTTCGGGAAGGAGACGTAATTTTCAGGCAATAAAAAAACCCCGCTCGATGA
>NZ_CAWMDN010000005.1:0-1172 GCF_963866575.1 Aeromonas sp. L_1B5_3 | reverse complement strand
ATACTCTTGCTCATATGGGGTAGTATTATATCAAGCGCAATGGCTGCCGGCATGCTTACTGATACATCAATAAGCAGCTTATTGTTAGCTACTTTAATGTCAGGAAGTTTAAGCTCTGTTAGTGTTTTGGCTATTCTCTCTCCTCTTGGAAGACTGGTTGAAAGAGCCAGGAATATCTCCAATAACCCATTAAGTCAATCCATCTACACTGGGCGCACCGATGAATTTGGCCAAATAGAGTTTGCTTTACGAATGATGCAGGCTGAAACAGGCGCCGTATTAGGTCGCATAGGTGATGCATCAAATCGGCTTAGCGAACACGCCCGAGGCCTACTAAAGGATATTGAGTCAAGCAATGCACTTACAGTTGAGCAGCAGGCAGAGACAGATCAAATAGCAACGGCAGTAAACCAAATGGCGGCAAGCATTCAAGAGGTTGCGAGCAATGCACAGCATGCTGCAGATGCGGCCGGAAGAGCAGACACTGAGACGGCATCTGGCCAGCATCTGGTAGCCCACACAAGCCAGTCAATCACTGCCCTTGAAGGTGAAATTAGGCAAGCCGCTCAGGTTATTCATGAGCTTGAAGGTCAAAGTAACGAGATATCAAAAGTTCTTGACGTTATACGAGGGATCGCCGAGCAAACGAATTTGTTGGCACTCAACGCAGCAATTGAGGCCGCGCGTGCTGGTGAGCAGGGGCGTGGTTTTGCTGTTGTCGCCGATGAGGTTCGCAGTCTTGCTGCTCGCACACAGCAATCGACAACGGATATTCAAAGCATGATCAGCGCTCTACAAGAGCGAGCGCAATCCGCTGTTACAGTCATGGAGCAAAGTAGTCGGCAAGCGGACACGAGTGTAGCTCACGCAGAGGAAGCAGCTACAGCTCTTGATGGAATTGGCCAACGCGTTAACGAAATTACCGACATGAACGCGCAAATAGCGACTGCGGTCGAGCAGCAGAGAGCAGTAAGTGAAGACATAAACCGCAGTATTATCAATATACGCGATGCTGCTGATACCAATGTACAGACCGGGCAGAATAATTTGCAAAGTGCGAAATCTGTCGCTCAGTTAACTAGCGCTCTGAGCGAACTGGCAAAACAGTTTTGGGAAAAACGAGGATAACGCTTTTCAGTATCTCGACAGGGATAACTTACTTTACCATCGGT